>NZ_JABWNC020000012.1:0-137052 GCF_013368855.2 Escherichia sp. 93.0816
ACCCGTTGTCCATGACGCTGTTACCGGCGGGCAGGTTGCGGGATTAAATAAGGGACTCAGTCGGTAAGAAAAAGAGTGATTATGGCTCCAGCCCAACGGCACTAATAATGACCTTTAATAGCAACAGTCTCATTTCAAAATACCCAAATTTTTGCAGTACAAAATTATCAGCAATAATCTGTGCCTGCTGTTCCATCGGATAATCACTTAGCTCCTTTAGCCCGGTTTAAACTCCAGTCCAATCCCTTCATCATCATTCCAGCCCAGCGTCAGCGAAACCGGCTTTTGTTTCGCCGCCATATGAACCAGCAGTTGCTGACTCAGTACCGGCAAAATTTGCTGGTTGAGCAGGTTGTCGATATTGCGCGCACCGGTGTCCGGTAGCAGGCAGGCACTGGTCAAAGCGTCATACAGACTCTCGTCAACATATGTGGTCAGGCCATAGTGACGATGCAAACGCGTGCTGACCTGCAAGAGTTTCATTGCCACGATGGCACGCATCGCCGCTTCCGTTAGCGGGCGATAAATCACTGTCTGGAAGCGGGCAAGCAGCGCAGGCTGGAAGTGTTCGCGCAGGATCGGGCGCAGCAGTTCGTGCAGGTCGCCTTCACTGGCATCAGGCTGTTCATCAAGCAACTGCATCACATAGTCGCTGCCAAGGTTTGAGGTCATCAGAATGACCGTATTGCGAAAATCGATTTCACGGCCTTCGCCATCGCGCATAAAGCCCCGATCAAAAACCTGATAGAACAGATTCATCACATCACGATGCGCTTTTTCGACTTCATCGAGCAGCACCACGCTGTACGGGCGCTTGCGCACCGCTTCGGTGAGGATGCCCCCCTGCCCGTAGCCGACGTAGCCCGGAGGAGAGCCTTTCAGTTGGGAGACGGTGTGCGGCTCCTGATACTCGGACAGGTTGATAGTAATCAGTGATTTTTCACCGCCGTACATGACGTCAGCCAGCGCCAGCGCCGTTTCGGTTTTCCCTACACCACTTGGGCCAACCAGCAGGAACACACCCTGTGGGCCATTCTCAGATGTGAGGCCTGTTTTCGCGGCACGCAGTCGCCGGGAGATGGCTTCAAGCGCCGCATTCTGCCCGACTACGCGTTTGCCGATTTCGTTTTCCAGCGTCAGCAGTTCGGTCTGCTCGTCTTTCATCAGCGACGACAGCGGGACGCCCGTCCAGTCAGCAATCACGGTAGCAACGGTACGCACATCCACATCGACTGAAAGTAACGGGTTGCTGTGCTGCATACCGTTCAACTCCTGTTGCAGGGAGTACGTTTTACTCTGACGGGAAATGTCCTGGCGGCTTTCCAGCAGTTGTTCGGTAAGTTTCAGCTCCTGATCGTACCGGGTTTCCAGTTCGTTGAGTTCAACGCTGAAAGTGTTCTTTTCCTGTTCTATTGCCGTCAGGCGTTCACCGTAGTTTTGATTACCGACAGCCATGTCTTCCTGTAGTGCCTGCCTCTCCATTTCAAGAGCGGTGATCCGGGAGCGGATACGGATCAGTTGTTCAGGCACGGTGTCGAGACTCATGCGCACACGGGCGCTTGCGGTGTCGAGCAGGTCAACGGCTTTGTCCGGTAGTTGGCGACCGGTGAGATAACGTCGGGAAAGCGTAACGGCAGCGCGAACCGCATCGTCGGTGATATGCACATTATGGTGTCCGGCGTAGCGAGATTTCAGGCCACGCAGCATCAGGCAGGCGGTGTCATCGTCGGGCTCGTCCACTTTCACCATCTGAAAGCGGCGCTCAAGTGCGGCATCGCGTTCGAAAAATTGTTTGTATTCAGACCAGGTTGTAGCGGCGATGGTTCGTAATTCACCACGCGCCAGTGCCGGTTTCAACAGGTTGGCGGCATCCGCACCACCAGCCTGGTTACCCGCGCCGATGATGGTGTGCGCTTCATCGATAAACAGCAAAACTGGTACTGGTGACTGCTGCACTGCATCAATCACGTTTTTCAGACGCTGTTCAAATTCCCCCTTCACACCCGCTCCTGCCTGCAGCAGACCAAGATCAAGAGTGCGTAGCACGACAGGTTTGAGCGACTCCGGCACATTGCCTTCAGCGATTCTGAGCGCCAGCCCTTCTACCAGTGCCGTTTTACCGACACCCGGCTCACCGACCAGAATCGGGTTGTTTTTTCGGCGGCGAGAAAGAATATCCACCATCTGGCGGATTTCAGTATCACGCCCAAATACCGGATCGATTTTGCCTTCGCGGGCTTTGGCAGTGACGTCGAGGGTAAACTTATCCAGCACGTTTTGCAGTGCCGGGCTGAGTTCTCCCTCTTTTATCTCCGCGACAACGGGACTTCCAACAAACGCCAGTTCCGCTTCCTGCTGCACTTCAGGACGCTCGTCTGACTGAGCATCCAGTAACGGGCGCAGGCGTTCCAACTGACTCAGGCCCAGGGTCAATAACGGCCACAGACCATCGCAACGCACCAGGTTCTGTTTATCAACCAGAGCCATCATCAGGTGATGACTTCGGATCTGCGTCTCACCCGCCAGTGAGGCAATCAGCCAGGCTTCTTGCATCAGCGTCTGGATGTTTTCTGAAAGCTGCGGACGACAGCGCACTGAGCGCGGTTGTTTGTCGAGCCAGCCAAGCAAATCCTGCCAGAGGCTGTCCATGTCCCACTCGTAGCGACGAGCCAGCACAGTGAGATCGCCCTCGCCCTGCTCCAGCAATTTCAGCAGCCAGTGCTCCGGCAGAATTTCCGTATGCGCACGGGTCTGGCAGAGCGAAGCCGCCCCTTCCATCGCACGGGCACAGTAAGGGTTCAGACGTCGCAGCAGGATGGCTGGATTTTCCATGAGTTTCTCTCTTTGTCGGTTCCTGGACACGCTACCGCCCCTCGCTGTTTCCCAGGAAGGAGACCAGAGCGCATACGGTCAGGCTGGCAGATTGTGGGTTCTTTGCTGAAAGCCCGTTGACTTCAGACGTTCAGCAAAAACGAAAAAGCGGACAGAAAAGCTCTGTCCGCTCGTGACTTACGCGGTCGCGCGTTCGTTCCATGAATCGGAATGAATGATGTTGCCGTCTTTGTAGGTCCAGGTGATTTTTTCGTAGCGCAGTTCGATCTGCTCAAGGTGGTTGTGCTTCTCGAAAGAAGGATCTTTGATGTCGTGCATTACAGGGTTCACCTTCACCACTTTCACGTTCTCAAGTTTGGTGTTGAAGTACTCGACCTCCTGACCCGCATCGTTAATTTTGTACCACTTGAATTCTGCAGACTTGAGGGTCTGTCCGGTGGTCACCGCCTTGTACAGGTATGGGCTGGAGGAATCGATTTCCTTGGTAAACAGGAACGGAGTGTGGATTCGGGTGCCGGTCAGCTTGCCTGTGTTGTTATCGGTCGGGATGTACAGGTTGTGTTCCTGAGCCACCACTTCGATGCTGCCTTCACGATCCTGAACGTCCACAGACCCTTTGATGTCCGCGCCGCCATCGTCCTTCAGCCAAAGATAAACAGGAATTGCCATGGAATTACTCTCTATTATGTTGTGATGCGCCATCATCTTGCGATGACGCCAGGGTGTGACCCGGTATCTGACAAGCATTAGCCTGCGATACCAGACTGATTTCGACACGGCGGTTTAGCGCACGGCCTTCCGGGGTGTCATTGGTTGCGAGCGGGCGACTTGCACCATAGCCCTGCACCGCAAAACAGCTTTCCGGCACGTCACCGGTGTCATGCATCCAGTCGCGCACCGCTTCGGCACGTTTCTGAGAAAGCGTCTGATTTCGTTGTGCGTTGCCGGTGTTATCTGTGTGACCGGCGACCACAATCAGCCAGCCAGGCCTTGCCTTGACGCCCACCAGCGAATTAACCAGCATTTTGGTGGACCCGGCTTTCAGCGCCGATTTGCCGGAATCGAACAGCGACATGCTGTCAAGGCGGATAGTCTTCGGCTCCTGTACGATTTTTTTGATAACCGTCTGCGGTGACGGTGATAGTGATGGTGGTAGCTGCAGGTCATTCACGGCGGCTTCAACAGCAGGTATCAGACGCCCCCCCTGATACAACCCGAGGCGATAACGCAGAGGTTCACCGCGCCGCTGCCAGTCCTCCAGCAGTGCGCCATCAGCGCGCAGACGCTGCTGTGCCTGGAGTTTAGGCGTGAGAGGGGTGTCGGAGAGACGGTGGTATAAGGCAAGATGGCCGCCGACATTGCGGATCAGACGCTGGTTGTTAACCCAGGACGCCAGCATCGCCAGTGCAAGAAAAATGCCCCCCAGCAGCCCGGCATAGCGCCAGAACACCATCCGACGACTGACGCCACGACGACGCGGCAGCGCCGACAGCAGCAGCTCAGGTAACGGCAAAAGCTCACCGCTCTCCACCGTATCAGGCGGCAGCGCAGTAACAGAGGCAATATGTTGTTGCCAGAGGTTCCCGGCGAGACCGCTCACGGGAGCCATGCACAGCCCTTGTATACAGGGCTTCAGAGCTGGCAGTTCTCCCTGACGCTCCGACAGCAGACTGTTAACTGCGGTATTCAGCCAGGCAAGTCCACTGTCCAGCCATAGCACCTGGCTCAGGCGGGACAGCCACTCACCCGAAGTTGTTTCTTGAGCCCAGTCGGTCAGTGACAAATTCCCCTGACCGGGTTGATATACCTGGAGTCCTGCCCGTTGGCTGACAGTAGTAAACCAGACCGGCTCAGCATCAACACAAGCGACTGGCGGTGACAGCCAGATAACGATCCACTGCGGCGGGAGTTGACCAGGTGAGATATAGCATTGCGCAACAGCACGCTGCCAGCCACGCAGACTCTGGGTTAACTCCGCATCCGAGGTGTGGCGTTCAGGTAAGATAGCCAACAATATCGAGATCTGTGACACCAGAGCCGAACGAATCTGACTCAGGTGTTGAGCCAACAATGGCAACTGCTCTGCATCTTTTACCCACAGATACCAGCCCTGACGGGTTTCACGATGCCGTGCCCCCTCAGCAAATAATGCGCTGTTATCGCCACACACCAGAATGACTGCCCCCTGAAAATCTTCCGGTGGCAGAGACTCACCCACAATATCCCTGAGCGCCGGTGCCCGTATCAGTGATGTCCGATACTGACGCCAGAGCATTCCCCCACAGACCGAAATAATCAGCAGGCTGAATGCCACACGGCTCCCGACCGACGGTGACCAGAATCCCAGGATAAGCCACAGTGCCAGTACGCCCGCCAGGACGGTTAACAGACTCCGGTAAACATCACGCATCCTTTACCCCGGCCTGACCGTCTGACTCACCAGTTCGGTGAGGGAGGAAGAGAAGAAGTACCACAGCGCAGCCAGTACTGCCGCCCCGATAATCCAGGAAAGCCAGTACAGTCGGCGACCGCTGCGCAGACTGGATACCCTGGCGACAATCGGCGCATCCTGAGCAAGCGTAAAAGCGGGCACTCGTTCCCCCAGCGCACGCACCACGTCTTCACGACGTTCGTCGTTCTGCGCCCGGTACTGTCCAACAAATCCCAGTTGTAGAGTACGGTACATACAGGTCAGCACGGCCATATCCGGTGCGGACTCTTTCAGCAGGTTGCGGATACGCTCCCATAACACCTCACCTGCGTTCAAAGTACCGAAGAAATGCGCCTGCAGCGGATCACGGCGCCAGGCCAGATAACCATCGTCAGAAGTGCCGCGATTGAGAACGCTTTCATCCAGCAAGGCGCACAGCGCGTATACCATGTGCTCCTGGCTGCTATCACTGTAGCCCGCATCCGAAAGCGATTTGCGCGCATCCTGAACCAAACGACAGGCCCGGCGATAAAGCCCTTCCCCGTCCCGAACTTCTTGCCCGCCGCGTAGCTGGCTGGCCATCAACCAGCCTGGATAGAAAATCTGTTCAATCTGGCTGAGACTGGAATTATTCATGCGCGTAGCACCGCAAACAGTTCAAGTTTCACCTCCCCCAGTGAGCACGGGGTGTAAAAGGTACAGCTACCCGCCTCCAGCATCACCCGCGCCGCATCGGTACTCAGATCCAGAGAGAAGAACTGGTTTTCAAGGCGCAGAGGGATCGCCGCAGGCACATGGCTGAGTGGTTTTATAACCATGCCACTCAGCGCCACGTTCACGACATCTGAAACGTCATCGAGACTGCCCGCCTTACAAAGCTGCGGGAATTTCACTTGCAGTTCGTGATTCGGCATGGAGGAGCGAACGGAAAGATAGAAATCAGCTCCTTCACGCAAGCGGGCATCATGCAGCGATCCTTTCCAGAACTGATCGGCATGATCCAGTTGAATACTGATAACCCGGGAGGGCAGACTGGCTTCCAGCAATTTATCGAGCAGAGCCAGCAACGGCGGGAACACTCGTTCAGGCGTATCATGCTGATAAACAGGAATATCACTGGCATCGTGCTCCAGTGAAAACGTCAGCAGGCTGCCTGCCAGGCGGGTCAATTCACGGTAGAGCAACTCCGGGTGACGTCCCGGAGTCTGCATCAGTTCGGTCAGCACGGGCTCGGCGCTATTCAGGGCATTGAGTAGCCAGAACAGAGAAACATCAGCCACCGCAAAATCGGCCAGACGCTCGTTGCTTTCGCGACGCATCGCCATCAGACGCTTACGTCGTGCCTGCAGACGAACCAACAGATCGCTCAGTTCAGCCACAAGCAAAGGGCTTGCCGCAATCGAGAGCATCGGTGGGATAAAAGACGGATCACGATTCCACTGTCCCTGCGCATTACGTGCCAGACGAGCCACCGGACAGGTCAGGTAAGCGGTATTTTCCTGCGTAGATAAACGAAGCGTGACGGCATTACGCAAAATGGCCAGTTCACCACTTTCATGCCCGGCAAGCTCCTGAACCACTACGCGTTCTGATTTCCAGCGACGCGGGCGCTCACTGTCCTGACCATTATCCAGATTGCCACCACTGGCACTCAGCAACGGCAGCGCCACAACGACTTCAACAACCTCAGAGCCGTTTGCGACGGATAAATCACAGACCGGTGGAAGATTATCCGCCAGGTCAGTATCAACCATCGTGCCGTCCTGAAAACGTACCACCAGACGGGTAGCATTCAGGCGTGACAATACAAGGGCTGCGGTATCGAATTCAGCATTCACCACGCCCCAGGGATGGGAAATTCCCATTCCTGCAACAGTGTCGGCAATATGTTCGTCCCAGCGAGCCTGCTGCTGGAACTGTTGTGGGGCCAGCGCGGCCCCATCCTCCCAAAGTGGGCGAAAAATTTTCATCCCTGATTTCCCCTCGCCTTACGACTTGGCTTTCGGCATCTGGGAAACCAGTGAGAGATTGATGTCCATCCCTTCCACCTGAAAGTGCGGTACAGCGTAGAGTTTCACGCGGAAGAAGCCCGGATTATCATCAATGTCTTCCACCACAACTTTCGCATCACGCAGCGGGTGAGATGCCTGCAACTCATCGCCCGGGTCGGTCATTTCAGTCACAAGACCACGAACCCAGGTGTTAAGCTCCAGTTCCAGCAACCGGCGATCCTTGGTGGTGCCAATGTTTTCACGTTGAATCAGCTTCAGGTAATGAGCGATGCGCGACAGCAGGAAGATGTAAGGCAGACGCGCATTGATGCGGCTGTTGGCAGTGGCATCCGCAGTATCGTAAAGAGCGGGTTTTTGCGTGGAGTTCGCCGAGAAGAAACACGCATAATCGCGATTTTTGTAGTACGACAGGGGAATGAAACCAAGATTCGCGAACTCGAACTCGCGGGTTTCCGGGATCATCACCTCTGAGGGGATTTTTACCTGGTTACCGGTGCCAAGATCATACAGGTGAATTGGCAGATCCTGCACCGCACCACCCGCCTGTGGACCACGGATTTGTACACACCAACCGTTATTGATGAAGCTTTTCACCATGTTGGCCGCAAAAGCAAAGGTGGCATTGGTCCACAGGTATTTATCGTGATCCGGGCCTTTCACCTCTTCAACATAATTAAAACTACGCACCGGTACAGTGTCCGGGCCATACGGCAGGCGACCCAGCACGCGTGGCATAACCAGCCCCAGATAACGGGAATCGTCCGTATCCCTGAAACTTTTCCATTTAATGTACTCGGCGCGGTCAAAGTAGTTACCGATATCTTTGATGGCCGCAACGTCTTCCATTGACTCTTTCAGGAAAAATTTCGGACCTGCAGAACCGATAAATGGCATATGAGCCGCTGCGGACACTTTTGATAAATTACGCATCAGCGCCACGTCCTGCGCAGATGCATCAAACTCATAAGCGGAAATCAGCGCGGCAATCGGCTCGCCACCCGGCGTGTCGTACTCATCAATGTAGGTATGTTTGTACAAACCACTCTGGATAATTTCCGGGCTATCTTCAAAGTCCTGACGCAGGTCTTCTTTAGATATATCCAGCAGTTCAATTTTCACGTTCTGGCGGAAATCTGTTTTATCGACCAGCGATTTCACGCCGCGCCACAGACTTTCTACCGCCTGAAAGTCTTCATGATGCATAACGGCATCAAGCTGACGGCTGATCTGGAAATCCAGTTCAGCGATATGGTGGTCAATCAGATTTTTGTCGAGCTTTTCGACTTTCGATCCCGATTTTGTCAGACACTCCAGGAATACCTGCATCCCGGCCGTTAAACGTTCATCCGCAGTGGCATCCGACATCGCCTGTGCGTCCTGCCAGATATCCAGAGAACTCAGCTCAGATACCGGGCTGAGATTAATTTTTTCAAACAGGGAAGCATAAACTCCAGCAGCAGCAGGACGTTCAAGCACCACACTCTCGCCACCAGCATTCTCATTTTTTACAGACATCAACATTTTCCTTATTAATCCGTTAAATCATCGTGACCGTTACGGCTGTTTAGGTGCCAGAGCTGATAGTTCTGCTCTGAGTTCTGCACTTAATGCCGGGTCCAGCAAAATGTTTTCCAGTTCTTTACGGAAAGTCTGGTTATCCAGAAGGTTCGCTTTTAAATCACGAAGTAAATTACGCATGGAAAGCATGGCTTTTAGCTGTGGTATTTGTCGGGAGACCTGTTCCGGGGAGAAATCCTTTATGCTCTGGAATGTCAACCTGATGCTGTCTTCACTACCGTCATCAGCAAGTGTGTTATTAACGATAAGATTTACTTTTGGGGAATATTCAGAAAGAACCGCATCAAAATTATTTTTGTTAAGATTAACTTTTTTACGTTCAGATAATGGCGCGGATTCCTGACCATTACTAAAATCACCCGCAACCAGTAACTTCAGGGGTAATTCTGTTTTCTTACTTGCTCCCCCGGTGTGCAGATCTAATTTCAGATTAATACGGGCCTTCGGTATCTCCCGCTGGAAGCTGTCACTCATAGTTCCCTCTCGTAATTCAATTAAAGTCAAATTAATCACAATACTTCATTAACTCGATACTAAGGCAATGCGGAAATGAAAAAAGCAATGCAGATCAACATATTGAGAATAAAAAATAATGGGAAAATTGCCTGACAATAAAAACAATCGCAGCTATATCAATTAATTAAAAACGTCCTTATAAATATTCCTAATTATATTTTTATTATGTTATTTTGTTTTTTATTTACCACAGCATCTGTTAATAGACAGGTTATACATAGTGCAAAACACTGACTTACCCGCACCTATGCCACAGATACTGTTATCTGATAGTTATGCCCATGTTGCCTAAGTAATTCATAAGTATTCGCCGTGTACTGACATTAAATTCTTGTCCGACAATCAGGTCATACCCGTATCCACAGGTCTCAATATCGGAAAAGAGATTTTATTTTAGGCAAGCTGAAATTTGCATTACAGCATATTCAGGCCTACACCCGAACGACCTGATTAACCATAAAAAATTGATGCAGCGCAGCATGTTAATTATTCCTGGATCTTACATTGTCATTGCACAGTAAATGTAGAAACTTATGCGTAACGGAGTATTTATGAGTTTTAAACGTTTGGTTATAATTACCGCAATATCCTGTATGTATACCGGATTTGCATTTGCCGCGAACGTCACGTTGAACCCTGCCCAGGTAGAACATCTGAATAACGTCATTAATCACGAGGTAAAAGGGAAAGATGATCGTAATTTTGTCTATACCAACTGGACAGAAGCTCAACGTGTGGCTGAATTTATTTGCCGACCACTCGCTCTGAAAGAGCTACAGAAGCGGTACACCGACGTAGATAAGGTTATTTTTGATCAGGGAAAACATAATATGCAGCGTCTGGTCTCACCTGCACTGCTGACAGGTAATGGTCAGTACCGTAGAGGGATTAACTGGACGACTTTTCACTTCGCCTGTGAACTGTCAGTGAAAACCGGAGAGGCGATGGGATTCAGGCTGTTGAGAAATAAAACCCTGACCATGGCTCCGGGGCCCGTTATTCGTTCCGGGGAGATCGGCCAGTGAAAAATATTCTTACCGCATTTCTCATCATCACTCTCCCTGCTTTCTCCGCCACGGCAGCCAGTTTTGACTGTCGGCAGTCCCGCAGTGCGGATGAAAAAGCAATTTGTTCATCACATAGCCTGAACGATTTGGATGTGGAGATGAGCGTTAAGTATCAATTTCTTCATGGGCTTTACGCGATGGGAGCCGCCGGAGAGCTACATGACTCACAGGTACTATGGCTGGCTGAACGTCGCCAGTGTGGTGGCGATACCACCTGCCTGACAAAAGCATACAAGCAGCGCCTGAAAACGTTGAACCATCTTTACGACGCGATTAATAAACCACTCTGAGTCTGGAGTGGACTGGTGGTTGTCGGCAACGCCTTCATACAAGGCATCTCCTTACCGGCACGTATAACTCAAAAAGAGCCTGATGATTGTTCTTCCATCGGCTCTTTCTCTGAAGTTAAGGAAGGCTACGGACGTAAGTACTCGCTGGCATATGCGGCTCCAGCTCAATCAATGATAATCACCATCGTTATTTTTTATTTAGCAATAATCTCCTGAAAAATAGATATAGCCAAAATTCAATCCTGCCTGGCTTAATTCCGCATCAATTACCAGAAATAATCAACGCCATAACTATCATGTCATTTAATAGTCACCGCTAAAATTTTATTATTTTCTTCTGCTTTACAGGGAAATTGTCAATCTGTTTATTATGTCCGGTTTAAATAGTTAATCACAAAACATCATCGCCATTGCTGACGTGTTTTATTCATTGATAACAGTGCCATACGTTCTTTTTTTACAAAGAAACAATCAATTGCTAAATTGTTTTTGACTTAATAGTTAAGCGCGAAACATTTTAATAAATGATAAAAATCCTAAATTCCTTGTTCATAATGTAGGGGTGTGTTAAATAGGTGGGCAAAATTTGGTTCCCCCTTCTCGCCTGTAATATTGCAGCATCTTCGCACTCCCATGAGACATTGCGACTTAATAAGAAGGTGATAAGCCCTGCATAAGCGCATGGGCTGACCATGGTTTTATATTCATAAAAATATTTCGTTATAACCCATTGATTTAATATCAATAATTTATTGTTGGTTCGGGTTTGTTGTGACTGTGGCATTATTTCCGTGCAAAGGAGCTGATATGTCTGAAAGACATTTACCTGATGACCAGAGTAGTACTATCGATCCATATTTAATTACCTCTGTTCGCCAGCCCCTGGCAGAACAAGGCGCAGCATTACAAAACTTGTCTAAACAACTGGATTCCGGGCAGTACCAGCGTGTCCTTAATTTGATAATGAACTGTAAAGGACACGTTATTCTTTCGGGAATGGGTAAATCAGGGCATGTCGGTCGTAAAATGTCAGCGACGCTGGCCTCTACCGGTACACCGAGTTTCTTTATTCATCCGGCAGAAGCATTCCATGGCGATCTGGGTATGATTACGCCCTACGATCTCCTGATCCTTATTTCCGCCAGCGGTGAAACGGATGAAATCCTCAAGCTGGTTCCTTCACTGAAAAATTTCGGCAACCGAATTATCGCCATTACCAATAATGGAAATTCCACGCTGGCAAAAAATGCTGATGCCGTGCTGGAACTCCACATGGCGAATGAAACCTGCCCGAATAATCTTGCGCCAACAACGTCCACCACGCTGACCATGGCGATCGGCGATGCGCTGGCTATTGCCATGATCCATCAGCGCAAATTTATGCCAAATGATTTTGCACGTTATCACCCGGGCGGTTCATTAGGCCGTCGCCTGCTGACCCGCGTTGCGGATGTCATGCAGCATGATGTTCCTGCGGTGCAACTGGATGCGTCATTTAAAACCGTGATTCAACGTATCACCAGCGGATGCCAGGGAATGGTAATGGTAGAAGACGCAGAAGGCGGGCTGGCGGGCATTATCACCGACGGTGACCTGCGTCGCTTTATGGAAAAAGAGGATTCTCTGACATCCGCCACGGCTGCGCAGATGATGACGCGTGAACCGCTGACGCTACCGGAAGACACCATGATCATTGAAGCGGAAGAAAAAATGCAAAAACACCGCGTCTCAACGTTATTGGTGACCAACAAGGCAAATAAAGTCACTGGCCTTGTGCGCATTTTCGACTAATTAAGCAACGGGGTGCGAGAGGTTAGTCTCTCATTGAGTTTGCGCCCCACTGAAACTTTGATAATCGTTACATGTTGATAAAAGTGAAGTCTGCCGTATCCTGGATGCGTGCTCGTCTGTCTGCCATCTCACTGGCAGATATCCAAAAACACCTGGCGAAAATCATCATTCTGGCACCAATGGCGGTGCTGCTGATCTATCTGGCTATTTTCAGCCAGCCTCGCTATATGAGCGAGTCGAAAGTCGCCATTAAACGCTCAGATGATTTAAACAGCGGCAGCCTGAATTTTGGTCTGCTTCTGGGTGCCTCTAACCCCAGTTCCGCTGAAGATGCGTTGTATCTGAAAGAGTACATCAACTCGCCGGATATGCTGGCGGCGCTGGATAAGCAACTGAATTTTCGTGAAGCGTTTAGCCACAGCGGGCTCGATTTTCTTAATCATCTTAGCAAGGATGAAACCGCAGAAGGCTTCCTCAAGTACTACAAGGATCGTATCAACGTTTCGTATGACGATAAGACCGGATTGCTGAATATTCAGACGCAGGGCTTTAGCCCGGAGTTTGCGCTTAAATTTAACCAGACCGTGTTGAAAGAGTCAGAACGCTTTATCAATGAGATGTCGCATCGCATTGCGCGCGATCAGCTTGCCTTTGCGGAAAGCGAGATGGAAAAAGCGCGCCAGCGTCTGGATGCCAGCAAAGCGGAACTGCTCTCTTATCAGGACAGCAACAACGTCCTGGATCCACAAGCCCAGGCGGAGGCGGCGAGTACGTTAGTCAATACGCTGATGGGTCAGAAGATCCAGATGGAAGCAGATCTGCGTAACTTGCTGACATATCTGCGTGAAGACGCTCCCCAAGTGGTAAGTGCGCGTAACGCGATTCAGTCATTGCAGGCACAAATCGACGAAGAAAAAAGCAAAATCACGGCGCCACAAGGTGACAAATTAAACCGCATGGCAGTGGATTTTGAAGAAATCAAATCAAAAGTAGAGTTCAACAGCGAGCTGTACAAACTGACCCTGACCTCCATTGAAAAGACCCGTGTAGAAGCGGCTCGTAAGCTCAAGGTGCTGTCGGTTATCAGTTCGCCACAGTTGCCGCAGGAATCGTCTTTTCCAAACATCCCTTATTTGATCGCCTGTTGGTTACTGGTGTGCTGCCTGCTGTTCGGCACCCTGAAACTGTTGCTGGCTGTTATTGAAGATCACCGAGATTAACGCTGTCGCTGAATGAGTTTGTGATGAAATTATTTAAATCAATTTTACTGATTGCCGCCTGTCACGCGGCGCAGGCCAGCGCGGCCATTGATATTAACGCTGACCCAAACCTGACAGGAGCAGCGCCACTCCCCGGTATTCTGAGCGGACAGAAGTCGGATACGCAAAACATGAGCGGCTTCGACAATACCCCACCGCCAGCACCGCCGGTGGTGATGAGCCGTATGTTTGGTGCCCAACTTTTCAACGGCACCAGCGCGGATAGCGGTGCGACAGTGGGATTCAACCCTGACTATATTCTGAATCCGGGCGATAGCATTCAGGTTCGTTTATGGGGTGCGTTTACCTTTGATGGTGCATTACAGATTGATCCTAAAGGCAATATTTTTCTGCCAAACGTTGGTCCAGTGAAAGTTGCCGGGGTTAGCAATAGCCAGTTGAACACTCTGGTTACATCAAAAGTAAAGGAAGTGTATCAATCCAACGTCAACGTCTACGCCTCCTTATTACAGGCGCAGCCAGTAAAAGTGTACGTGACCGGCTTTGTACGTAATCCCGGTCTGTACGGCGGCGTGACGTCTGATTCGTTACTCAATTATCTGATCAAGGCTGGCGGCGTTGATCCAGAGCGCGGGAGCTACGTTGATATTGTGGTCAAGCGCGGCAACCGCGTGCGCTCCAATGTCAACCTGTATGACTTCCTGCTGAACGGTAAACTGGGGCTTTCGCAGTTCGCCGATGGTGACACTATCATCGTTGGGCCTCGTCAACATACGTTCAGCGTTCAGGGCGATGTCTTTAACAGCTACGACTTTGAGTTCCGCGAAAGCAGCATTCCCGTAACGGAAGCATTGAGCTGGGCGCGCCCTAAACCTGGCGCGACGCACATTACGATTATGCGTAAACAGGGGCTGCAAAAACGTAGCGAATACTATCCGATCAGTTCTGCGCCAGGCCGTATGTTGCAGAACGGCGATACCTTAATTGTGAGCACTGACCGCTATGCTGGCACCATTCAGGTGCGGGTTGAAGGCGCGCACTCCGGTGAACATGCTATGGTGCTGCCTTATGGTTCCACCATGCGTGCGGTTCTGGAAAAAGTCCGTCCGAACAGCATGTCGCAGATGAACGCGGTTCAGCTTTATCGCCCATCAGTGGCTCAGCGTCAGAAAGAGATGCTGAATCTCTCGCTGCAAAAGCTGGAGGAAGCGTCACTTTCTGCCCAGTCCTCCACCAAAGAAGAAGCCAGCCTGCGAATGCAGGAAGCGCAACTGATCAGCCGCTTTGTGGCGAAAGCGCGCACCGTGGTTCCGAAAGGTGAAGTGATCCTCAACGAATCCAATATTGATTCTGTTCTGCTGGAAGATGGCGACGTCATCAATATTCCGGAGAAAACATCGCTGGTTATGGTTCATGGCGAGGTGCTGTTCCCGAACGCGGTGAGCTGGCAGAAGGGGATGACCACCGAGGATTACATCGAGAAATGTGGTGGCCTGACGCAGAAATCGGGTAACGCCAGAATTATCGTCATTCGTCAGAACGGTGCAGCCGTCAACGCGGAAGATGTGGATTCACTCAAGCCGGGCGATGAGATTATGGTTCTGCCGAAGTATGAATCGAAAAACATTGAAGTTACCCGTGGTATTTCCACCATCCTCTATCAGCTGGCGGTGGGTGCAAAAGTGATTCTGTCTTTGTAAGGAGTTGAAATGAGCAAAGCAGTTATTGTCATTCCGGCTCGTTATGGCTCATCGCGCCTGCCGGGTAAGCCGCTACTCGATATTGTTGGCAAACCGATGATCCAGCATGTTTACGAGCGTGCGTTACAGGTTGCGGGCGTCGCAGAAGTTTGGGTGGCAACGGACGATCAGCGTGTTGGACAGGCCGTGCAGGCGTTTGGCGGGAAAGCCATCATGACGCGTACCGATCATGAATCCGGCACCGATCGGCTGGTCGAAGTGATGCATAAAGTCGAGGCAGATATCTACATTAACCTGCAGGGCGACGAACCCATGATTCGCCCGCAGGATGTAGAAACGCTGCTGCAAGGAATGCGTGACGATCCCGCGTTGCCGGTGGCAACGCTATGCCACGCGATTTCTGCCGAAGAAGCGACTGAACCCAGCACGGTAAAAGTGGTTGTGAATACTCGCCATGATGCACTTTATTTCAGCCGTTCGCCGGTTCCGTATCCGCGTAATGCTGAAAAAGCACGCTATCTGAAACACGTCGGTATTTACGCTTATCGTCGCGATGTGCTGAAAAACTACAGCCAGTTACCGGAGTCCATGCCGGAGCAGGCGGAATCACTGGAGCAGCTACGGTTAATGAACGCGGGAATCAACATTCGCACGTTTGAGGTTGCTGCAACCGGTCCAGGCGTTGACACCCCTGCATGTCTTGAAAAAGTACGCGCCCTGATGGCACAGGAACTGGCTGAAAACGCATGATTGGCATTTTCTCGTCCGGCATCTGGCGTATTCCGCATCTGGAGAAATTTCTGGCACAACCGTGCCAGAAACTTTCTCTGCTGCGCCCTGTTCCGCAAGAAGTTGATGCTATCGCCGTGTGGGGACATCGCCCCAGCGCGGCGAAACCAGTCGCCATCGCCAAAGCAGCGGGAAAGCCGGTCATCCGTCTGGAAGATGGATTTGTGCGTTCGCTGGATCTTGGCGTCAATGGCGCGCCGCCGCTTTCTCTGGTGGTGGATGATAGCGGCATTTACTACGATGCCAGCAAGCCTTCGGCGCTGGAGAAACTGGTACAGGATAAAGCCGGAAATGCAGCATTGGCAGATCAGGCCAGAGAAGCGATGCACACCATCGTGGCCGAAGATTTGTCGAAATATAATCTGGCGCCTGCGTTTGTGGCTGATGAGTCAAAACATTCAGACATCGTTCTGGTTGTCGATCAGACATTTAATGATATGTCAGTGACGTATGGTAATGCGGGTCCGAATGAGTTTGCCGCCATGCTGGAGGCCGCGATTGCGGAAAATCCTCAAGCGACAATTTGGGTGAAGGTGCACCCAGATGTACTTGAAGGAAAGAAAACAGGTTATTTCGCCGATCTGCGCGCCACGCAACGAGTACGTTTGATTGCGGAGAATGTCAGTCCGCAGTCGCTGTTGCGGCACGTTTCCCGGGTTTACGTCGTGACCTCCCAGTACGGCTTTGAAGCCTTGCTGGCAGGAAAACCGGTGACATGCTTCGGTCAGCCCTGGTATGCAGGCTGGGGCTTAACGGACGATCGTCATCCGCAGTCCGCTTTGTTATCTGCCCGACGCGGTTCTGCCACGCTGGAAGAACTTTTTGCCGCTGCATACCTGCGTTACTGTCGCTATATCGATCCGCAAACGGGAGCAGTAAGCGATCTATTTACCGTGCTGCAATGGCTGCAATTACAACGTCGACATCTGCAACAGCGTAATGGCAATTTATGGGCGCCAGGCTTAACGCTGTGGAAGTCGGCGATCCTGAAACCTTTCTTGCGAACGGCAACAAACCGGCTGAGTTTTTCACGTCGCTGTACTGCGGCGAGCGCCTGCGTGGTATGGGGTGTAAAGGGGGAACAACAATGGCGAGCCGAAGCGCAGCGAAACTCACTGCCATTATGGCGAATGGAAGATGGTTTTCTGCGTTCATCCGGACTTGGCTCTGACCTGCTGCCGCCGCTATCGCTGGTGCTGGATAAACGCGGTATTTACTATGACGCCACACGCCCCAGCGATCTGGAAGTGCTGCTGAATCATAGCCAGCTAACGCTGGCGCAGAAGATGCGAGCGGAAAAATTACGCCAGCGACTGGTTGAAAGCAAACTGAGTAAGTACAACCTGGGAGCCGATTTCTCTCTACCAGCCGAAGCCAAAGGTAAAAAAGTTATCCTGGTGCCGGGTCAGGTAGAGGACGATGCCTCTATTAAAACCGGCACCGTCTCGATTAAGAGCAACCTTGAGTTATTACGCACAGTACGCGAGCGTAATCCGCACGCCTACATTATTTATAAACCGCACCCGGATGTACTGGTGGGGAATCGCAAGGGCAATATTCCGGCAGAACTGACTGCTGAACTTGCTGATTATCAGGCACTGGACGCAGATATTATTCAATGCATCCAACGCGCAGATGAAGTGCATACCATGACGTCGCTGTCGGGTTTTGAAGCGTTATTACATGGCAAGCACGTACATTGTTACGGCCTGCCCTTCTATGCCGGTTGGGGTTTAACCGTCGATGAACATCGCTGCCCGCGTCGCGAGCGAAAATTAACGTTAGCGGATCTGCTATATCAGGCGCTGATTGTTTATCCAACCTATATCCACCCAACACGGCTACAACCTATTACGGTTGAAGAGGCGGCGGAATTTTTGATCCAGACGCCGCGCAAGCCGATGTTTATTACCAGAAAAAAAGCGGGGCGAGTAATACGCTATTACCGCAAATTAATTATGTTCTGCAAGGTCAGATTTGGCTAAACAATTTCATAGTTGACTATTACACAAATTATTTATGCAAGGTAATGCACTAACCGTTTTATTATCCGGTAAAAAATATCTGCTATTGCAGGGGCCAATGGGACCCTTTTTCAGTGATGTTGCCGAGTGGCTAGAGTCATTAGGTCGTAACGCTGTGAATGTAGTATTCAACGGCGGGGATCGTTTTTACTGCCGCCATCGGCATTATCTGGCTTACTACCAGACACCGAAAGAGTTTCCCGGATGGTTGCGAGATCTCCACCGGCAATATGACTTTGACACCATCCTCTGCTTTGGCGACTGCCGTCCATTGCATAAAGAAGCAAAACGCTGGGCAAAGTCGAAAGGTATCCGCTTTCTGGCATTTGAAGAAGGATATTTACGCCCGCAATTTATTACCGTTGAAGAAGGCGGAGTGAACGCATATTCATCGCTACCGCGCGATCCGGATTTTTATCGTAAGTTACCAGATATGCCTGCGCCGCATGTTGATAACTTAACACCTTCAACAATGAAACGTATTGGCCATGCGATGTGGTATTACCTGATGGGCTGGCATTACCGTCATGAGTTCCCTCGCTACCGCCACCACAAATCGTTTTCCCCCTGGTATGAAGCACGTTGCTGGGTTCGTGCATACTGGCGCAAGCAACTTTACAAGGTAACACAACGTAAGATATTACCGAGGTTAATGAACGAGCTGGATCAACGTTATTATCTTGCCGTTTTGCAGGTATATAACGATAGCCAGATTCGTAACCACAGCAATTATAACGATGTGCGTGACTATATTAATGAAGTCATGTACTCATTTTCGCGTAAAGCGCCGAAAGAAAGTTATTTGGTGATCAAACATCATCCGATGGATCGTGGTCACAGACTCTATCGACCATTAATTAAGCGGTTGAGTAAGGAATATGGCTTAGGTGAGCGAGTCATTTATGTGCACGACCTCCCGATGCCGGAATTATTACGCCATGCTAAAGCGGTGGTGACGATTAACAGTACGGCGGGGATCTCTGCGCTGATTCATAACAAACCGCTCAAAGTGATGGGCAATGCCCTGTACGACATCAAAGGCTTGACGTATCAAGGGCATTTGCACCAGTTCTGGCAGGCCGATTTTAAACCAGATATGAAACTGTTTAAGAAGTTTCGGTGGTATTTATTGGTGAGGACGCAGATTAATGGGGTTTATTATTAACATCTTATCAACAATCGACATCTCCATTATATCAATCATAACAGATGGATGATACCTTTATTAGATGTAAAAAGATAAAGTATTTTAGATATTACTAATATATATTAGATATCTTTGGATATATCACATAATATACATTTCCAACGCACAAGCCAAGTATTCTAATTGACATTAGAGTTATGAAAAATTCGATATAAACACAACAGCAGGGCAAGAAATTTAACCAACATCTTATTTTACGATCGAGGATTAATAAAGAACATACCAACGAGGCATATTTTTAACGGATTAAATAATGCATTTCCTTCTCTTAATAGTTAATAGTATATAACAATACATTAGTCACATTTAAACAAATCGCGACTATAGACTTTGTCGACCACATCGTTCAACTCCTCTGACATTCGGTTAGTGATAATAATATCAGCTTTCCCTTTAAAGATCGCCAGCTCCCGTTCCAAAGGTGAGTTAAAGAATGTATCTCCAGAAATAAGCGGCTCATAAATAATTACTTTCACGCCTTTTTCCTTGATACGCTTTATAATACCAAGAATAGAAGAATCTCTAAAATTATCTGAACCACTTTTCATAATCAAACGATAAACCCCCACAACTTGTGGTCTATGTTTCAAAATAACATTAGTGATAAAGTCCTTACGTGTACGGTTAGCATCAACAATTGCAGATATAAGTTTATTCGGAACAGACTGATAGTTGGCTAATAATTGCTTGGTATCTTTTGGCAAACAGTAGCCACCATAACCAAAAGAAGGATTATTGTAGTAATTACCAATGCGCGGATCCAAACAAACACCGTCAATAATCTGACGCGTATTCAGACCAAAACTTTCTGCGTAACTATCCAATTCATTAAAAAATGCAACTCGCATAGCCAAATAAGTATTTGAAAATAACTTAATCGCTTCCGCTTCCGTAGAATCTGTAAATAAAACGGGTATATTTTTTTTAATCGCTCCTTCCTGAAATAACACTGCCAAACGTTCTGCCCGTTCAGAACGTTCACCGATAATAATGCGAGATGGATGGAGATTATCGTATAGAGCTCTTCCTTCTCGTAAAAATTCTGGAGAGAAGATAATATTATTAATACCTAAATGTTCTTTAATTGTTTTTGTGAAACCTACTGGGACCGTAGATTTAATCACCATAATTGCGTTTGGGTTGATTTCCGTTACGTCACGAATGACAGCTTCAACGCTTGATGTATCAAAGTAATTTGAACCTGGGTCATAATTCGTTGGTGTAGCAATAATAACGTAATTGGCATTTTTATAGGCTTCATATTTGTTAGTAGTTGCGCGAAAATTAAGTATTTTAGTTGAAAGATAATTTTCAATTTCCTTATCCTCTATAGGAGAGAGTTTATCATTAAGTAAGTCAACTTTTTTTTGATGGGTATCAAATGCAACCACTTCATGATTTTGAGCCATTAGAATTCCATTTGAAAGCCCAACGTAACCAGCGCCTGAAACAGTTATTTTTAGTGTTCCGAACATTTTATATAGCCCCAAAATTTAATATATATAGAATAACAAACTATTGTTCAATTATTCCTGATACATCTTTAAACAAACCATAGCGAGATAATAAACCACGTACATCTTTATCACTTACGATACTTTTCCCTAACACTCGTTGTCTTGCCGCTATATCACTATATTCTCTTCGAGATTGTGATATATATCCATCAGGTAGAGCTTCTGTTCCTTTATTCCTGGTAAGTCCGGAGTCTCCCCATAACCCCAATATCAATGGCTGCAGTAATCTTACAATACTTTCTCGCCCATAACGCATTATTACTGTTTCATAAAACTCCGTATCTGCACCAATTAAAGATTGTCTATAGCCACCAACTGTCGCAAAAATATCTTTTTTTATCATTGACGATACAACAGACATTCTTGTGGCTTTATCATCATAGAAGAATTGAATTTTTCCATTTGACGCAACACGGATCCAGTTAGCCATACAGATTACAGCCTTATTATTGCGAAGAACCTCAACTTGTCTTTGTATTCTCTCCGGATGAGAAAGATCATCTGCATCTTGAAAGGTGATAAAATTACCGTGTGCTTTTTTTATTAGCTCATTTCTTATATTATAAGGGCCTTGGTTTTTTCGTGAGCTATATACTTTCACTCTTGAATCAGAATAAGCTATGCTCTTAATTATTTCAAGGCTTTTGTCCGATGAACAATCATCGCACACGAGAATTTCAATATTTTCATATGTTTGATTCAACAATGAATGTAATGAGTATGCAATAGTATCTTCTGAATTGAATACTGACATTATTATACTAACAAGATCTTTTCCATAAACATTTTTTTTCTTATCGAACTTAATTCCTTGCAATATAATTTTATTTGGGTATATATCAGTTATTTCTGATAAATCGTATTTTCGTAGATATTTGTTAAATTGACTCCTATAAATATTCATATTATCTATTACAGCATTACAAATAAAAAGTTCTTGCTCAGGGAGTAGATTATAACTATCTTGCATATCATCGTTTGCATTTAATAATAAAGTCAGGCCATACCCTGCATCGGCTTGATTATCAAATACTAAATATTTATATCCATTTTTAGTATAATCATGAAATTTTGAAAACTTCGTACAAAAATAAAAATCTTTTTGTTTGGGCGACAATTTTAGATGCTTTATATATTCGATATATCGTTCAAAAATAAGATTAATGAGAAAATCACTCCTTGAATACCGTAGAGCGTTACTTATATGTTCAAAAAGCTTAACTCGTTCGCCATTTTTAAAATAACGAGATTGAATTGTTAGATAACAAACAATTTTAATATAAGTATCCAACATACCAACTTTTCTAAGAGAATCTGCATATCCCAATAAATAAGAAAACTCATTGTCAGAATTCTGAGCTGATACATTCTTAGATAGTTCAAGTACATTGTCGTATTCGTTTATTCTTTTGTGAATAAGGTTATCATTACCTTTTAAAGGCGAGTTTTTATGTTGAAGATCAACTTTCTCCTTATGAATTGATAATAAAAAATCAAGAGCACCAATATTTGTCCCTAATTTCTTTTTACGTTCAACTAAATTTATATATTCTGCGTTCATACATTCACTTAATGATAAATAAAATGAGAATAAAACTGCATTTACTAAATATTATAAATATAAATCTTTAAAAACATCACTAAAACTCAACGAATGTCACAGTGTAAGCTCTCAGAGATATTGCAATTATCTCCGGACAAGCGAGGGAAATGCTAAGTTGATGCAACGTATCTGCGGCGGATATTTGAGGCATTACCATGCCAACATCTATGTGATGAAACACTTTGTTATACCTGAGATTACAAAATTAAGGATGAAAAAATATACTTCTGGGAGAAACATGAGATCAATACAGTTGCGGAAGTTTTTGCCGTATCCACACGAACGCTGTATTATGGCCCAGAGGCACTTATTCCGCGTAGCAAAGCTCCGCTAGTACATCGCACAAAGCAATGGCATCTCGTAATTCTGTAAGAAATACGGCGACTGAGAATAGAGCTTCCCAACCTAGAAGAACAGATTTTTGTTTGCTTGAAGCCGTGGAGTGAACAGCACCGACTGGTCTGTCCGAGCATTTCAACCATCGGCAGGATGTTCACGGCCGCACACGATAAAATGCGACTGATACCGATGTGACTGCCTCCCCAAGGAAAAACACTGTTCATAAAAAATACAATCCTCCAACCCGCAGATCAAAACGCTATCGCCCGGTAAAGAGCAGTGAGCTCGTTGGTATAGATGCTATTGAGCTCAGAATGGGCGAGCTGCGCTGTTATGTCATTACCATGATCGACGAACACAGCAACTACGCTCTGGCACAGGCCGTGCCGTCACTTAACTGTGATATCATCAAACTCTTCTTTTGCCGTGCAGACCGGCTATTCCCTATCGATATCAACCAGGGCATCGCAGATAACGGGAAAGAGTTCCCAGGAAACTTCGACAAAGCACCGCAGGAATCCGCTATCAAGCCCTATGGACCTACCCCTTTACGCCCAGAACGCACCTCTGAACGTTTTAAGCGAACGCCGAAAGAACAGTTCATTGAATTTAAATAAATAGACTCTTTAAAGAGCTAAACATATTTAATCAGAAACTAGCTGAAAACCTAGTACTATACTGCAGTAAAAGACAGCATGAAGTGCTCGAATTACTGACACCAGAAGAAAATATTTTACGAGAGAACAAAAATTGCAATATGTGGCGAATCTATACGGTCACTTGCAAAAGTATAAATTGGTATTATAATGCGTGATATTATATAAATAAAATAACTAACTATTTTAACGAAAGCAAAACACCACAAAGAGAAAAATAAAATTTGCAATATATCTCATTAGGGTTCACATTTTTAACAGCCCTTGATTTTAGCTCTCCTATATTTATAAACAACAACAATTAACTTAAATGGAAGGGTAATGAATCCAAATATCGAATTAGCACTGGAGATAATAGCCTGCCCTAATTGATAAGATAAATGTTTCTTAACTCTTTCAGCCTTATCAGCATCAGCATATAAATAGAGTGGCACATCAACGCCATAACTCTTCTTACGTTTTTTTTCAAAAACACACTCACGGATAAGTGCAAATGGCATGGTAATAATCCCCTTGAGGGATTTAGAATACGAGACTATAATATAACCAAGTCGATAACCTAACTCTTGTTTTATCTGCTCAGCTGCTCCATATAGCACAGGTGGAAGTTTCTTTTTAATTTCCTGATTTTCTATAAAATAGTGTTCCAACTGCTCTTGCACTATATGCAATTGTTTTAAAATCTGTTCTTTTTCTGATATTGCCTGAGTGAGTTTTGATTCTTTTTCGCTTATCTCTTCTTCATATTTCTGTATGTCATTTATTTTTTTTTCAATATCATCTGGATATTTTTCTTGTCTCACAACATCGTTGTGATTTATTTTTGAAAGGTTAATTACCTCTTCCTTTTCTTTTTTTAGCTCATTAATCCTGTTCAATAATAAAAATTGTCTTTTCTTAAATATAGATTTAGTCAATTCAATATCTGCATCCTTCTTTTTTGACTCTTGCACCAAATGAGAGACAATATTGAAGATAGAATTTCTCTCTTCGACTACCTCCCATAATGCAGCCTCAGCCGAAACGTTATCTTTCGATGTTTCTATATAAGGTAGGTTTGCATGGGCTTGTAACTCATTATAAAGCTTCAGAACCTCGGTTCTTTCTTTTATTAATTCAGATACCAAGTACTCACTAACCTTTGTATCATTAAATGTAATTTCAGTCTCATTTGCACTTAAAGAAAATAAAGCTGTATATTTTTCAAGCAGGGCAATTTCATTTGATTTTGTATAATCATTATTCTCAACCACATCAAACAATATTGAATTTTTGTAATGCGCAGACATTAGATTATCTATTTTTATAATATCACTCAATGGCTTTATAATATTTTTCTTATTGCTTTGAAACGCCTCAAAATTAATCAACACACATCGATCTTTATTCTCCAAAAAAAAATCAAGCAATCTTTTATTATATGCAATCCAGTTATCTACACTATTATTTATATTTAAAGAGAGAGGGGCATTATTTACTGAACGCATTAAATTATATTTAGGGTGATCATATATCATGATGAATTTTATGCTTTTATCTATATTTTTCCAAAAATCAAGAAAAAATATTATAGATGGATCTGCCCACCCCCAAAGTTTGTTATTTAGATTGTTCATCATTAGTTCAAGAACCATGCTATCCCACATGGTTGAGACTTGAACAGATGAGAATTCTCTCTCATCTACTACATCATTAACTTCTGGTGTTTGATAAAATTGACATAATGAAGCGGTGATATATTCTGGGGAAATTTTATTACTTGTAGAATAATTTGGTGAGTTCATGCCAATTTCTTTCAAAAAATGTTCAACTATCTGATACTTTGAGCCAGGATGTCCGACTAGCACTAATTTATTCATCATATTCCCTCTTTATTATCTACAAGATTACTTTATTTTAAACACTGTCGTTTATCGTAATGGTGATATTGCAGACATATATTTCAAATCTGTAATGTAATTTAGGTGGCGTTATGTGATAATACTAAATGAAACTATCTATATCTCAATAGCACATCTGATTTATTTGGTATAGCCATTCATCAATAAACAATATCAATATAACTCAGAGCACCTCCTAATAATTGACATATTGCGTTACCGCCTTCTTTTAGACAAAAATCTTCATTAATAAACTCTACCAAACTAACGCTGATATTTTTCAAAATCATAAAACAAATGGTTTAAATAAGTATATAACAAAATATCAACGTACAACTATTTAAAACAAGTATTTATACTATAAACTTCAGAAACCAACACAAAATACAGGAATGTGAATAAAAAAGTAAGTTTTTACCCTTCCACATTATACACTAATTCGAGGTTAAGTTTTGAATATCCTGCGATTGCTTGTGTTTCTTTTATGATGTCTAAAGGCCATTTTTTTGTAAATGTGTTCCAAAGTCCTTCCATTGAACCTGATGAGACCTCTCTTAGCCAGTTTTTTTCTCTAGGAATACATATCATACCAATTTCATTCTCTAACATGTAGCGAGAAAATCTAACATCGACGAATCGTTGAGAACCATCCATATATTTTAAAGATGGTAATTGATCTGCCTTAAGAAAAACAGTCCCTGTACCTAATTGATTTACAACTCTCGGTCGCAATAGCCCTTGAGTAAATGAAAATACTTTTCTTTTAGACTGATCTCCATCAAATGCATCTATGTATATACAGCCATGAATCCCAACAATGCAATTGAATATTGCAAAGGAATTATAAAAATTGAGCATTTTTTCTACATAATCGGGAGGATAAATAATATCATCATCTGTAAGTACGATCATATCATTTTTATCGCAAGGAAATATAAACTTGCCCACATCCTTATAATCTTTATCTGGAATAACTGGATTTAATTTTGAAAAACCATCTAATTCCTCAGGAATTTCTTCAAACTCATTCAGGCAAAGATTAATTTTATCTACTTGAGCATGTAAACTTTGTATAGAATGCACCAACTCTTTTTTTCGAGGTGGGTATGATGACATATTTGCAACAATCATGGGGTAATATTTTAATTAATATTGCATGTTAATGAAAACTATCAACGTATTGATAGTCGTTTATTTATAGGAAATACTTAATAAGCAGAACACATTAAGTTGATTAGAATGACTCCGCACCTCATGGACGATATGTTTAATTAAAAATAACTACCAGGGTGTACGTTTGATATATTTATCTTCATCTAAATTATTACTCTTACCATATCAAACCACTCTTTGCATAAACATTTCCTGTAACTATCTAAAAATAAATTGGCAGATAATTAATTAAAGAATAACAGCAACGTATTACGAGATCACGATCAAATTCATAATTACCTAGTTCAAAGTATACTGTCCATCCTCCTCATACACTAAATACAATAGAGTTTATATAATTATATAGAGTGTGATTACAATCTCCGGCAATGACACTGTTAGTGCAACAGTAATCAGGCCTCCCTCTTAGTATTGCTTACGCTGAAAGAATAACTGGCAGCCTGCCACACCATGTTGTCTGGCAACGAGGAAGACCGCCATTCTCGGTTCAAGGCTCTGCTGAAAAATAGCGATTTTCCTGTGTGGCACGCTGTCTGCGTTTCTCTGCTCCTAAGACACCAATTATCTATTCTCCAACTACTAGTCTAAAAGACTAGTATCACTACTATCAGTTAGTTAAATGATATTGATTGCCTAGAGATTCAGGGAGCTAGTCTAGTTATTCAGAGAACGATATCTTAACAATTTCGTTATGATTTTAGGAGATCTGGATTTCTATTCATGATGCTTGGCGACAAAAATAAATGAACAAAAGAACTTATATCAGCCACAGCAACATAATTTCTTATGTCACTTGTATTCTACCTGTGTCGTTAAGTTTATCGTTTCAATTTCATAAGAGACATATGCTATTTGTCATATTAATTTTATTATTAACACCAACGAATGACAAGCAGAACATATAAATACCTGAACTAAGAGTTAATTATTTAAATAATTATCATTCAATATCTAAAGCTTGATACATTTTATACTCATCTATACCACTTTGAACATTCTCATAATAACCAATAATATTGCTATTTTTAAACACAATCGCCACATCACAAAACTCTTTCAATGAATTCAAGCTATGTGAAACCATCAAAAAGCTAGACTCTTTATGCCTTTCTTTAAATAAGTGAGCGCACTTCTCTTTAAACCTGGCATCACCGACTGCGGTTACTTCATCGACGATATAATAATCAAACTTAAATGCCATGCTTAAACCAAAGCCCAGGCGAGATCGCATACCAGATGAGTAAGTTTTGATCGGCATATCAAAGTACTTGCCGAGTTCAGCAAATTCTTCGACAAACTCAATTTTCTCTTTCAGCTCTTCTTGCTTCGCGTATAACCGCGCAACAAATTTTACGTTTTCGCGTCCGGTTAAACTTCCCTGGAATCCACCGGCGAGGCCGACTGGCCATGATATCGTTTTATTGGTGATGATCTTTCCGCTATCGGGGCGGTCAATGCCACCAATCATTCTCAGTAACGTTGATTTACCTGCACCATTACGACCAATAAAGGCAACGCTTTTTCCCGAAGGGATTTCGATGTTTAAATCCTTAAACACATAGTGTCGCCCCGTTGGTGTACGATAAGACTTCGTCAAATTCTCAATCTTAATCATGATGTCAGCATTGCCTCCTCACGCGTTCGGTATAACGCCAGACCAATGAACAGGGTTACCAGAGTGAACATTGCCAGGTAGTTCAGACTCACACCTTCGCTAATATAGCCAGGCATAACGGCCTCACGACTTAACTCCACCACATGTACTAATGGGTTCCAGAGAAGATAAGACCAATATTGCTTAGGAATTGAGTGCAGAGGGAACATGATGCAGGAGATGAAATACAGCGGTTTAAGCAGTATCGGCAGAACCTTTTGCATCTCGGGGAAGGTTTTACCAACGACCATGAATATTAAGCCAATGCTGCATGAAAGTATGATCAGCAGACTCCAGGTGGCCACAAGTTGTAAAACATTTGTTATTTCGAAATATTCACCTGCCATCCAGACAATGAGCATGAGCAATATATAAACAGCAACGTAAATCAGCGTCTCAAGCAGTGCGCGCGCAATGATCGTATCGATGGGTTTTACTGGACGATAATTAAACAATCCCTGGTTCGCTTCAATAGCACCGACAGAACGATTGCTGATACTGCTAAAGATAAAAAAGGGAATCAGGCCATTAAGTAAAAACACCGGGAACGAGATGTCTGGCATCGTGCGGTGCATAATGTAACCAAAAATGCCCAACAGTATCAGCAAATGCGCAGAGGGTTCGAGAATCGCCCACAAATACCCCAGACGAAACTTACCAAAACGTGTTCGTATTTCTCGTAGAAATAATGCCTCTACGGTGACTTTCTGGACTTCAAATCCACTTCTTGCCATTTGATGATGTGATCCTAATCTCTTCAGGTACGCTACCGCCCTTGGCTTAACAGCTACCAATACACTGGAGGTAATACTTGTTTGTAATTGGATAAAATACGTTCAGACGGTTTGGCTTTTTTAATAGCCGCAAACAATTTCAGCAGAAATTATTTCTGCAGGGATAAATTAATCTATTTCCGTCTCATTTCTTCTAATCCATTCTTCAGGCATGAATGTATTCGGTCTTCTGGTCATTTCAGAAAACTTGCCGTTTTAGAATGTAGAGTTAATTTCTCAGGAAATTATGCGTAACTCTTTTTGCTTAGCCTGTATGAGTAAAAAAGACGTAAAGCACCATGCATTCTGGATTACTCCGGAACACACTTATTCAAAATGAGCTGTTAATTTCACAAGAAATTATTTTTTCTTTTACTGTTAACTACTGGATTATAACACCACCTATAAATTTTATGCGTAGCAACATCTGCAATCTGTTTCACATCAGAACGCACGCAATTTATTACCCAAAAATTGTTTACCGAGAAACTATTTCCCTATTTAAAATTCACTCATGTACTTCTTATTTATATCTTCAGCCCCCTCTTTGCGGTCATATTTGTGATATTCGTCACATTTAAACAATGTTATTTAAGTCGCAGGAATAATTCCGGCAGCAATTATTGTTGTCGATTAAAATATATGCCTTGATTATTTAGCGTGTTTATTTTAACCAGCATTACAGCCAGCACTATCCCTCAGTAGATATACCTGAGCAGACATTGTTTCAAATCGACGGATAGTTTCTGTGGAAATTATTTTGCTTACTTAAAATTTCCTTTCTGATTGTCTCCAGGAATTTTAGTAATTTCCAGGCTACACAAAATACAGATCACACAAGAATTATCCTATATGTTTTGACCTATCAATTGCCACTCAACGATTCATTACATCTATTAATGATCATGATGTATTGCCACACTTAAGCATATTTATAGGATGCAGGGCTGCTTCAGGAGAGAACTCGTATCTGTCGTTTTGCAGAACATTCAGTGATGACAGAAATGGGATATTTCTTATTGCACAAATATTCAATTCGGTGAGTGGATAAGAAGATTATACACTCACCTTTCGGGTTGAATTTCACAGGGAATTTACTGGAACACTTATCCTCTTATCAACTCCAGCCGCTGCACATTCACCATCCCTGGCTTCTCACCTGCGCTGACATCAATTTGTGTCACCCGCAGCGCATACTTTTCATCCAGCGCGTTTAACCAGTTCAGCAGATCATTAAACACCACAGGATCTATCCAGACCTGGATATTCTCCCCGCGCTCGGCTATCCGCTTGATGATCACAGAATGCGCGGAAGCACTGTCACTGATGACCCGCGATACCTGCGCAGGCGTTGTTGTGGCGGATTTTCGCGCTGCGATAATATCCGGCGCGGCGCTCTTCAGTCGGGTGTTCATCGCCACCAGCTGCTGCAACATCGTCTCCTGTTGCTCAATCCGTTCGCTCAAAGGCTGCCAGATGAGGACGTAATATCCGGCGCTAAACAGAAACACCGCCGCAGCCAGTAACATGCCCTTTTCACGCGGCGAACGCCCCGCCAGATGTTGAGCCAGCCAGTGTTCGCCACGGCTTAACTGGCGTTCACGCCATTGCTGAAAATAGTGAATAAATTTATCGCGTAACATGTTATTTCCTCCGCAACGTTACGCCGCCGGAAACCGCATCACCCTCTTTCTGTAACGCGTCCTGTTGCACAACATAATCTGCCGCCAGTGCGCTACGCAGTTTGTCGAAACTGGCAAAGCTCGCTGCCCGCAACTGAAGGTGGAGCGTCTGGCGTTTTTGATCAAAGGTGAAGCCACGCATCTCGATGTCGGAAAGTGACGCCGTTTTCAGGGTGCTGGCAATCGCTGACAACTCTGCGAGCAGCCTGGTATCGTCGGCCTGCGGGCGATATTTTTTCAGCGCCATCGTTACCTGAGAGCGTAAATTCACAATCCGCTTCTGCTCCGGGAACAACGTTAAGAACTCTTTCTCAGCCTGGGCGCGACTTTGCGCCACCTGTTCGCTGACGCTCCATAACGTCACGCCCCGTTCCACTACCAGCGCAACCAGAATCAGCAATATCGGCATAACCATCACCCGCCAGCGCGCCCACTGTTTTCGGTAGCTGACGCGAGGCTGCCACTGGCCGCTTAGCAAGTTCCCTTCTGGTTCTCCGAATGTGGTAATGGCTGGCAGAGCCGTAACGGTCAGGCGTTCAGCGTCTGCGCCAGCCCATGCTGATAGCTCTTCCGGTGCAATGCCGACCACGGTCAGCGAAAGCGGCATCTCTTGCTCATTGAGCTGGGCGCAGAACATGACCGGAGCCAGCGCACGCCCGGCGCTCCATCCCCGACATTCATCGATGCGGCAGATAACCCGTTGCGCATCGCCAGCCATAAATCCACAAGGAATGGACATCCAGTCCGGCGCGACGGTAGCGCGGGTGATGCCGTTTTCCTGCAACCACTGCGCAATGTTGCGCATATGCTGTTGGTGAATCACTGCCACGGTTGCCAGTTGCTGGTCGATTTTCAACGGGGCGAAATGCAGTTCATCGATATCCTGGTTCAGCTCTTCTTCCAGTAAGGCGGGCAGAATAGTCGGTATCTGCTTACGGAGGACATCAGGCAGTTCAACCTGCCAGACGCTGATCCATTCGCTGGGAATGTAGAGTCGAATCGCATCAGTTTGCAGCCATTGTTGGAGACGTTCGTCAGCAACGTCAGGCCAGATACCGCACTCCACGTCGGGTGTACGGCGCTGCCAGCGGATGGGGTCGGTGGCGCAAAGCGGGAAAAAAATCTCAAGCATGGAACTCACTCACTTTCTCCTGTCTGATGCCAGAGAACCGAAAAGTGTTGTGGCCCCATGCGGACAATTAACGAGTTCATCGTCAGTTCAATCTCATTCACGGTGATATCCGAACGCAGCCAGAAGTAATTGCTGTCCACGCTCAGGACGGTTTTTAGCTGTTTTTTAGTACGCTCATCGACGTCAGCAAGTAGCGGCTGTGCAAGAAACTGATCGACATCTTCCCAACCCTTTGCCGGACGTTGTTGTAGTAACGCCCGCGCCTGAACAGGGCTTAACCACGGGTCAAACAGCGCCTCAAGAATTACGCTTTGCGTGACGTCTAATGTGTTGATGTTGATTTGCTGGCGGGTCATCGGCAGCGCACAAACCAGCGGTTTCAGTTTTTGATAGAGTCCGGCGTCCATTCCCTGCACCACACGCATCTCGCTGATATCAGCTAACGGTTGATTAGCGGCATAGAACGGCACCGAGCGGGCGAGATACTCGCTGTCTTCACGACCCAGACGCGTCTGCACGCTGCGATCTTCGTCAATAAACTCCCACAGGCTTTCGGCTATCAGTTCAGCTCGATAAGCAGGCACATCCAGGCGCGAGATCAGGGCAATCAACTGTTGTACCGCAAGCGGACGCGATGCCGTCGTCGGCTGAGCGAGGGCATTCAGGTTAAAGCAAGCCTGTGCGTCACGCAGGGTGACGGCAATTTGCCCCTGCGGCAGTGGGAAGAAACGGGGGCCGGATGCCCACGGCTGCGCCAGATGCACACGTTGTTCATTTTTCAGGCTCAGACTGAGCGCGCTCAGCGCCAGGCTTTCTGCACTGGCGCTATACCACAGCGCCTGCTGGTACTCCTGCTGGCTGCGCGTTCTTCCCAGTTGCTGCTGCATCCGCCCGGAAAGCGTGATGGTTACCAGCATTATGACCGCCAGCAATATCAGCACCACGACCAGCGCCATTCCGCGTTTTGGTGGTGAGGTGATCATGATAATTGCGGCCCGCGTAACAACCAGATGCGTTCAATCTCGCCCCATTGTGGCGAATGCAGGGTCATGCACACCGCCACAGGGATCGCCTGCCCTGACGACCAGCTCTCCTGCCAGCGCGTGCCGTCGTAGAACTGCAAACGGAGCGAATCTGCCGGGATTAATTTTTGCGTTGTTGGCTTCACACTGCCTGCTGCATCGGTCAGCGGCCAGGACAATCGTTCAAGATAACCGTCATGAATGCGGTAACCGACGGTAAGCAGATTACTGCGCGGCAGGCGCATCAATGGATTAACCACACCGCCACGCACAAAGCGTATCCCTTCACTCTCGGACGCCAGCACGCCAGCGCCAGCCAGTAACGCCGGTTCCCGCTGCCCCTGCTCGCCTCTTACCGGGCGTGGCATCATTTGCGTCAGATCGTGGGTCAGAAAACTCATCGTTTGCTGCATGAGGTTTAGTTTTTGATCGTGTTCGGCGACGGCGCTATTCACGCGCGTAACGCCGTTTGTCACCTGCTGCGCCATCAGTGCCAGCGAGGCAAAAATGGCGATTGCCACCAGCATTTCCAGTAATGTGAAACCAGCGCGAGTCCTTCTCACTGTTGGCCTCCCACGGCGCTAAACCAGGCGCGTCGTGACTGGATCACCGACGAAAAGTCTTCATGACGGCTGACTTCAATATCCACCGCCTGGAGCAGCGCGTTACCGGTATTCAGCGGTGTAGTTCGCCAGTACCAGCGGCTTCCTGCCATATCGCTCTCGCCCTGATGCCTGACCGCCCGTTGTTCGCGGGTCATCAGGTAGAGCAGTGCGGTCTGGTTTTCAGCTACCCAGCCCGCTACCGTTTTCTCCTCAAGAACCTGCTGATTACTCAGCGCACCGCTGGCAATCTGTAGTACCGCCGTGGCAGCCAGCGCAAAAATCGCCAGCGCGAGCATCACTTCCAGCAACGTAAATCCGCGCTTCATGGCATCCTCTCATCACATTGACTGAGGGATAACGCGCCATCGTGCGCCAGCTTTACCGCCCAACATGCGTTTTGCGCCGCCGAGTAGAAGCGCAGCGTAAACGGCGTGGCGGGTTCAAAAGGCGAAAAACGGATCTGCGGCGTCTTCTTTTTCGCCTCTTTTTGCAGCTCCAGTTCAATATCATGCAGCGTCAGGCGACGACGTTGCAGCTCCAGAGTATATTCCTTCTGCCAGATATCACTTCCGGGTTGTAACAGCATCTGCACCTGTTTCGGCACCGTAACCTGTGCCGATAACCGGGTCGCAGAAACGGGCAACCACTGCCCCTGACGACGCTGCATAAACTGGTAGCCAGGCGGGTCGATTAACACACCGAGTGTCTGTCCTTCGATCACCGCCCTGTCCTTAAACTGCGCAAAGCGAGTCAGAAAATCCTGCGCCGCTTTTTTCGCAGGCGATTCAGAATCGGTCGCAAAAGTCTGTACCACGCCCACACTGGCAAGGCCGATAAGGAAAATCACCAGCATGATTTCCAGAAGAGTGAATCCGCGTTCAGGCACTGATTACTGAAACTCCTGCAAATTCCAGTTACCGATATCTGCGCCAGCGCCTTCTCCGTTTTCCTGACCATCCGCCCCTAAGGTGTAAACATCAAACATCCCTTTTTCACCGGGGCTGAGATACTGATAATCATTGCCCCACGGATCTTTTGGCAGCCGTTTAATGTATCCACCTGGACGGTAGTTGCGGGAATCCGCCATATTGGCCGGTTGCTGGATCAGCGCCTCAAGCCCCTGCTCGGTGGTCGGATAACGCCCGTTGTCCAGTCGGTACATATCCAGCGCGTTTTCCAGCGCCACGATATCGCTGATGGCTTTTTGCCGATCCGCTTTCTCTTTGTTGCCCAGCAGGTTAGGCACGACCAGGCTTGCCAGAACGCCAAGAATAACAATCACCACCATCACTTCCAGCAGGGTAAAACCTGCCCGTGGTTTTTGTGTGCGGGATAACGAATTCATGTGATAACTCCGTAAATTACATTCCAACCATATTGTTCAGTTGCAGCATTGGTTCGAGGATGGCAATGACGATAAACAGCACCACGCCCGCCATCATCACCACCAGCGCCGGTTCAAACAGCCCTAATGCCAGTCCCACCTGGGTATCAAATTCCCGTTCCTGGTTGACTGCGGCCTGTTCAAGCATGGTTTCCAGCTCGCCGCTCTGTTCACCGGAGGCGATCATGTACAACATCATCGGCGGGAACAGGCGAAGCTCCGCCAGCGCGGCGCGCAAACTGCTTCCTTCGCGGACGCGATCTGCCGCCAGCAGCAGTTGTTGCTCAACATAGCGATTTGCCGACACGGCGGCGGCGGTCTGAATGCCTTCCAGCAGCGGAACACTGCTGGCAGTGAGGATGCTTAACGTGCGGGAAAAACGTGCCGTATTCAGCCCGCGCGCAACCCGCCCCGTCACGGGCAGGCGCAGCAAGGTTTTATCCCAGCGCAGGCACATAGCAGGATTTTTGAGTAGCCGTTGCCCCAGCACCAGAAGCCCCAACAAACCCGCCAGCCAGTAAACGCCGCTGGCCTGTAACGCGTCGCTCATGGCGATAAGTGCGCGGGTGGAAGCGGGCAGCGCGTGTCCGAGATGATCAAACTGTTCGATAATTTTCGGCACTACCGCCGTCAGCAAAATAGTGACCACGCCCGTTGCCACCACCAGCAATACCAACGGGTAGAGCATGGCCTGCAACAGTCGTGATTTCAGGCGCTGCCGCTGTTCGGTGTAATCCGCCAGGCGATTAAGCACCACATCGAGATGCCCGGATTTTTCTCCGGCAGCCACCATCGAACAAAACAGGGAATCAAAGACGCGGGGATGTTCGCGCAGGCTGTCCGACAGGGTGTAACCTTCCTGAATCCGGCTGCGCAGCGCCATTCCGAGACTTTTTACATGCAGTTTTTCGCTTTGCTCACTGACCGCCTGTAAGCAGGTTTCCAGCGGCATTGCTGCCTGCACCAGCGTTGCCAGTTGGCGGGTGAACAGCGCCAGATCTGCCGCCGCCACGCGACGATGTGCGTGCCGCCGACGCTGCAACATTCCCCCTGACGAAGCATTCAGCCGGGCTTCAATGTGCACGGGAATGAGGTCTTTACCGCGCAACAACTGGCGGGCATGACGCGCGGAATCCGCCTCAATCATGCCTTTGGTTTTGCGACCATTACGCTCCAGCGCCTGATAGTAAAACAGTGCCATTACGCCTCCATGGTTACCCGCAGAACTTCATCGAGAGAGGTTTCTCCGGCGAGCACTTTCTCAATGCCATTGCTGCGGATGCCCGCAGAGTGTTGCCGGACATAACGTTCCAGCTCCAGTTCCCCGGCCTGACGGTGGATAAAATCACGCAATGTGGCGTCCACCACGATCAACTCATGGATGGCAGTACGCCCGCGAAAACCTTTGTGATTACAGGCGGGGCAGCCCTGCGGATGGTACAGCGTGACAGTACACGCGTCGGTAATCCCCAGCAGGCGTTTTTCTTCGTCAGTGGCAGGCGCGGGCTGGCGGCAGTCGGGGCACAGCGTGCGAATCAGCCGCTGCGCCATCACGCCCGTCAGACTGGAAGAGAGCAGGAAAGGCTCCACGCCCATATCCTGCAAACGCGTAATCGCCCCCACCGCCGTGTTGGTATGCAGCGTGGAAAGTACCAGGTGCCCAGTGAGCGACGCTTGGACGGCGATTTCTGCGGTTTCGGTATCGCGGATTTCACCCACCATCACCACATCCGGGTCCTGACGCAAAATCGCGCGCAGGCCACGGGCGAAGGTCATCCCAACGCGGGTGTTTACCTGCGTCTGACCGATCCCTTCAATCATGTATTCGATGGGGTCTTCAACCGTGAGAATGTTACGCGAGTGGTTGTTCAGCTCCTGCAATCCGGCGTACAGCGTGGTGCTTTTGCCGGAACCCGTCGGCCCCGTCACCAGAAAGATGCCGTGCGGTTTGTGCAGTAGCTGGCGCAACTGCGCGGTCAGTTCGTGACTTAAACCCAGACGCTCCAGCGTCAGGCGAGCCTGGTTTTTGTCCAGCAGTCGCAGCACCACGCGCTCGCCCCAGGCGGATGGCATGGTGGAGACACGCACGTCAATCGCCCGACCGCCCAGCAGCAGCGCAATACGGCCATCCTGCGGTACGCGCTTTTCGGCGATATCCAGCCGTGCCATCACCTTAATACGCGATACCAGCAGCGAGGCCAGTTTGCGCCCCGGACGCAGCATTTCATGTAATGTGCCGTCAACACGAAAACGGATCACCAGACTCTTTTCAAACGTCTCGATGTGGATATCCGAAGCGCCTTCTTTAATCGCCTCTGCCAGCATGGCGTTGATCAGTTTGATGATCGGCGCATCGTCGTCACTTTCCAGCAAATCTTCCGTTTCCGGCAGCTCTTCTGCGAGGGTAAAAAAGTCCTCGGCAGAGCCGATATCTTCCATCAGCTGGCGAGCCTCGGAAGAGTCCCGCTGCCAGACCGCATTTAGCCGCTGTTCAAACTCGGCCTCATCGATTTGCCGCAGCGTAAAGGGCGCGTTCACCCCCCGCTGCAGCTCCTGCAAAACAGAGAGCGACAACGGGTGGACGTGGAGGATCTCAAGCGACGCTTCGCACCATGCCACCAGGCTAAACCGACGGCTGAAACTGTAGGGCAGACGCACGGTGTTAGCGGTGGTTTCCTGTGCTACAGGCACCATTAACGCGTTCTCCCGGCATTGAGGAATGCGCGTACTTCCGGCGGTAGGGCCTGGTTTTGCGCTGGCAGTACCGGCTGCGCGGTGTTCGGCATCAGGCTTAAGCCTTGCTCATCGCGATAGATCTGCTCGGCGCGCATATAGTTATATTTGCGCTGCGAAACGCCGTCTGCCGCCATACCGTCACGCAGAATGGTCGGGCGGATAAACACCATCAGATTACGTTTTTCTTTTTTATCTGCCGTGGACTTAAACAGGTTGCCAATCAACGGGATATCGCCCAACAACGGCACTTTCGCCACGCTTTCTCCCGCCTGGTCGTCCATCAGACCGCCAAGCACAATCAGCTCACCATCGTTAGCCAGCACGGTAGTCTTCAGTTTGCGCTCACCAAACACCACATCGAGGCTGGTCTGCCCTTCCACCTTCGAGACTTCCTGCTCAATCACCATCTGTACCGCGTTACCTTCGTTAATCTGCGGCGTGACTTTCAGCATGATGCCGACTTTTTTCCTCTCTACGGTATTGAAAGGATTGCTGTTATTGGAACCAACGGTAGATCCGGTTAATACCGGAACATCCTGCCCCACCATGAAGAAGGCTTCCTGGTTGTCCAGCGTAGTGATGCTCGGCGTGGAGAGGACGTTCGAGCTGGAGTCGTTTTTAACCGCCTGTACCAGCGCCATCCAGTCGCCTTTCACCACGCCAACCGCCGTACCGCTAAAGCCAGAAAGAAGCTGGGCGAGCGTGGAGAGATCGCCGTTGGTGTCCGGGTTAATGGTGGTGGCGCCGTTTTCGCTGATCACCGTGGAGCCTTTCTGCGGTTTCGCCTGAGAAATCGCTGCCCCCAGCGTGCCGATAGGGATCTGCGTGCCGTTGGCAAACTGCATTAACCCGGCATCTTTCGACGCCCACTGCACGCCGAAGTTGATATTGCTGCCTTCGGCAACTTCCACGATCAACGCCTCGACATGCACCTGAGCACGACGGATATCCAGTTGTTCAATCACGCTTTGCAGCGACTGCATGATGTCCTGCGGCGCGGTAACAATCAGGGCATTACTGTGTTTGCTGGCGGCGATGGAGACAACCTCACGCCCGCTACCAACCGTGCCTTCCGCCTCTTCTTTGGCGGCGGTGAGTGTGCCGCTGACCTGTTTCAGAACATCGACCAGATCTTCGGCTTTGCTGTATTTGAGATAGAACACCTGGCTGTTGCCGCTGCGCTCCATTTCTGAGTCCAGACGACGGATCAGGCGGCGCATTTTGTCTCGCGTGGCAGGGTCACCACTGACAATCACGCTGTTGGTGCGTTCATCGGCGACAATCTGTGATTTCAGCGTCGCTGGCTGGTTCTCGCCGCTGTTTTTGGTCAGGCTTTCCAGCACGCGGGCAATTTCCGAAGCCGAGGCGTTATCCAGCGGGATCACCTCTTCGGTGCGATTTCCCGCGTGATCCACACGCTGGATCACTTCCGTCAGCCGTTCCACAACTGAGGCGCGTCCGGTGAGCATAATCACGTTGGAGGGATCGTAATTAACGACGTTGCCAGAACCTGCGCTATCGATCATCTGGCGCAAAATCGGTGCCAGCTCGCGTACCGACACATTGCGTACCGGCACCACTTTAGTGACCATTTCATCGCCTGCGTAGTTGTCGCTGCCTTCACCGACCAACGGCAGCGGCTCGACTTTTGCGGCGCTGGATTTCACCACCTTCAGCACGTCGTTTTCCATCGGTACGACCGCATACCCCTGCGCTTCCAGCAGGTTAAGGAATAGCTGGTAATACTGACGTTCATTGAGCGGGGTCATGGTGCGAATACTCACTTTCCCCTGCACGCCCGGCCCCATAATGATGGTTTTATTGAGATTAGCGCCGACGGTTTCGATGAACGATTTCAGGTCGGTATCTTTAAAATTAGCGGTAAAAGTGGCTTCTTCCGCCCAGACCGGTGAACTACATAATGCCGCTGCCAGCACCAGCGGCAGTAAACGCTTTTTTGTTTTGAGGCCAGTTGTCTTTTTACGCCAGACCGACAACGTAATATCACGCCAAAACACGATGAATGATTCTCCTGGATTAAATGCGGTTAGCGCAGCGCGATGGAAATGTCGTAGCGCGCACCCTTGCGTAAAACCGTAAGTTGAATGGAATCCATTGAAGGTAACTGCCGCATCAGAGCAATCATTGCTCGTGGATCAGTGAAATCCTGCTGATTTAACGCAATGGCGATATCGCCTTCCTTGAAACCGCTGGCATCGAACAGAGAACGATCTGCCCCCGGTTTCACTGCATAACCGACAATCCCCTCCTTACGCACAGGCGTAAGTTGGATATAGTTAAAAATTTTCTGCGGATCTTTCGCCAGTGCCTGACGCACAGCCGTCGGGATCTCAACTGGCGCACTGACAGCAGGCTCAACAACAGCTTGCTTTGCTTCGTCACTGGCGGTTTTTTTGTTGGTCACAGCAACAGTGGAACGTTCCTCTTCTGCCAGACTCAGACGCTCCATTTTTCCCTGATAACGCAGCATCACATGGTCGCGGTTGATTTCCTCAATCACCGCGTTGTGAGAACCAAGCCGTTCGCCCTGCAAATAGACCTGCTGTTTGCCGCCTTCTTCAATAACCGCACCGGGTCTGGCGCCAAAGGCGATCCCGCGCAGTACCACGTTAAGACGCGTTTCTACCACTGGCGCAGGTTCGGGTTGTTTTACGGGCGCGGCAACGGGCTGATATTTGCCAAACCAGTTTTGCTGGCTGATTAATTGCACGTCGTTTTTATCGAACGTTTTTGCATCCGCACGGGTCGGTTTATTCACCGATGGGGAAACCGATGCATATTCCGCAGAAAAGGAGATATAGCGCCAGAATGAGTACGCCATTTTTGCAGAAATAATAAGCAGCATCAGCCAGAACATCCCGCGTACAATTTTTCGCAGATGCTCTTTGTCTGTATTAAGAGATTGTCTCTGGTTAAGAGTGTGACGAATTTTAGTCAGCCACTGAATGAGATAAATTCGTGCGTCACGAAAAACAACCCGCGCCAATTTATATACCCGACGTTATGCTTTGACTATTCCACAGGTGGTACGATCCAGTTTCCTCTGATACTGGTTACCTGTACGTGTATCATTAATCGTTATGCTGTAATTAATTCCCTCAGTGATCATTAATTTCACCGTTGGGTCAGCGCACATTTGTCGTTGATAGCTGGTTAAAAAGGCGTCAGGCGTCTGCGTGGTTTGTGTACCCGCTTCGCTGATAATGGTCATTTTTACCGTCGTGCCGCTACTTTGCGCCAGCACTAAGGTATATCCCGCAGATTTAATTGGCAGGTTTTGACTGATATTTTGCGCCTGTTTTTTCGCCAGTAAACTGGCGTTTTCATTATGGCTGGCGCAGCCACTTAATAATCCTGTAACGCTCAACAATAGCGATATTAATACCCTCCCTGGCATCTTTTTTATCGACATGGTTAATAATCTCTAAGGTTATTAATAAGAGTAAAAATGTCACTTCGATAATGACGTTGTTATCATTAAAGCAATGCCTGTAGATAAAGTGTTGCTATACCGCCCAGACTTAAACACGGTCCAAAAGGCAGCGTCGTTGATCCTTTTTTTGTAATAACGGCATATATCAGGCCGCAGCATGAGGCGATTAAAGCAACATTGGGCAACGACAACGCCCCCACCCAGCCACCTAAAGCGGCGAAGAGTAATACATCGCCCATGCCTAATGCTTCTTTACGCAGAACTATTCCGGCTATCCAGCGCAGCGAGTAAAAAGTGATAAACCCCACCAGTACGCCGGTAACTGCGTCTTGTAGCGTTAACGGACTCTGCTGCACCCATGCTGCAATCAGCCCCGTCCACAATACGCCCTGAGTAAAGACATCGGGCAGCCATTGGTTATCGAGGTCGATGACACTCGCGGCAATCAGCCAGGCGGATAATATCATCACCGCCAGCCCCCATCCACTTTCCGGCCAGACCAGACTCGCCAGCAAAAAAGCGAGTGCCGTCAATAACTCCACCAGCGGATAACGCTTGCTGATTTTCGCCTGACAGTCACGGCAGCGCCCTTTGAGCATCAGCCAGGAGAGCAGCGGAATATTGTCACGAACGCGGATGGTCTGCTGGCAATGCGGACAGTGCGAGCGTGGCAGCGCCAGGCTTATTTTTGACTGCGCACTCGGCGTTTCCCCCTGAAACTCGGCCATTTGTTGGCGAAGCATGATGGGGTAACGCCAAATCACCACATTCAAAAAACTGCCGATGATTAATCCACCAACGGTTGCCAGGATGGGCATCACCGCTGGATATTGCTGAAAAACATCAAAATGCATGGTTAAAGGTTGTTTGTTGTAATTTGCCGGATGCGGCGTAAAACGCCTTATCCGGCCTACAGGTATCTGCCAACGCAAGTAATTGCGGCTTTCCCTGTAGCTCCGATAAGTTGGCGCATCGGGCATATGTGTTAACCCGATGCGCCTTATTTCATGCCTACAGGCTTACTCGGCTGACATCTTATGCTCGGTAACCTTGTTAATGGTTTCCGGCCCTTGCTGCGGTTTCGGCAGACCAAGCGCCGCGAGCGTGTTGTAAGCCGACTGGCTCACGCCGCCCTCGAAGCTCATCTCGCTCGCCCCCGGAAGCTGGTAAGCATTCGCGCCCGGATTCCATTTCTTAAAGAACTCCGAAAGATCCGTCTGGGCTACCCAGGAGGCGCACAGCATCAGCGTGTCGGCAGCGTTACCGTTGGATTCGGCACAGTAATTTTTTTCGCCAAACTTAGTTTTACCAACCTCATCGCCGCGCGCTTTACGATGCATCAACTGGAACAGGTTCCAGCCTTTCATCCCTTCACGATCGCTGTAGAACTCTGGCAGAGGAGTACCCTCTGGATACCATTTCTTGATATCAAAGTTTTTCTCTGCCCATTCCTTCAACTGTGCGTACATCAGCAGACGGTCACCCGCACCGCCGCGCGCCCATGCCTGACCGTTGCTCTCGTTCAGATATTCCGGCGCAACGGTAATATCTTCAGCGACACGGTTCATCTTGCCGAGATAGCGATCCTGCATGTACAGCGCCAGCACGTTGTTCGCTACTTCAGTTGCGCCCGGTACAGTCAGCGGCGTTTCTGCGGCGTTGTGCCCTACTTCATGCCAGATCAGCCAGTCGTTCAGCGGCGTCGTCGGCAGCGTGGTGCTGTTCGTCGAGAAGCTGCTGTTCATCACCGGATAACCCGAGTGCGCGTCACCAATGGAGATCTGCACATCGTTAGTGAAACGATGTTTGTGACCCGTCAGTGCTTTATAGGTAAACATCCGGTGCTTACCGCTTTCGCCATCACGACCGTAGAAGTCATTCATCGAGCTGGCAAAGGTATCCAGATCTTTAGCGAATTCTGCTACGCCACCAGTGAAATTGCTGGCCTCAAGGTTCTTCTTCGGCGTGGTGTAGACGAAAGAGTCTGACTCCAGCTCGCCCAACGGCGCAGGAGATTTCAGATCGTTTATCCAGTCGCCGTCTTTATAGAACGGTGCTTTTACCACACCGGTAAAGGTGAAGCTGGCAGATTTATTATTCTCCTTGCTGTCGCCCTTGATATAAATCAGACCACCGTAAGGAACCGTAAACTTCACCGTACCATTAGCCTCCAGAGTATACGTTTTAGTCACTCTCGGCGGACGATTCAGCGCGACCTCATGCTTCTCACGCCCGGTCAGGTCGTCAGCCAGCGCCACGGTGACAGTCACAGGAACGTTCGCATTGGACTTAATGGTGACCTCTTTCTGAGCCGGAGCCCACAGACCAGTAGACTGCATGTTACCCGCAAACCATTTGGTCGGATTCGAGTACAGGCTGATGGTTTCAGTAACATTCTCAACTTCAGCCGATACTGCTCCCGGATACTTCTCGACATCAACTTTGATGTTCAGATCCCACCAGGAACGCCCCAGCATCAGACGCGTCAGCGGTTTTTCCATATAGTTGAGCGGATAGCTCGGGTTCATCATGCCCGCTTTGCCGCTACTTTCACCGTAGATCATCTTGTTATCGACAAGCGATTGTTTCAGCTCTGCGGAGCACTGCGTGCCCTCGGTATAGGCATTGTTGGCATAGCAGTTCAGGAACTCGGTGAACGTTTTAAAGCCCAGCTCGTCATCCTTGTTGCTTTCGTAACGATATTTCGTATCGTTCCACAGCCAGACAGACATGTTCTGGTACAGACGTTCCAGATCGACGCTGCTCAGACGCTCACCTTTGCGACCATTGGTACGGAAGTAAAGCTCGTGCTGATACAGGCGCTGAATGTTGGTTCCCAAATCCGCTGCCTGTAGCATCGCTTTCGCGGTGTCGGCGCTGAGATTCAGTTGCGTATAGCGCGGAACAAACATGCCAGTATTATTCTCTGGCGTTACAGGAACTCCCGTGCCAGGACGGTATTCCAGACAGTTGACCTCATAGTGATATGCCGGGTCCTTACATTCCTTTAATCCAGGAAACGCCTCAAAGATTTTTGCCTTTGCCGCCTCCAGAGACTCTTTTGTTTTAAACTCCGCCTCATCGATAAAGGCATAGCGTTTGACCTGTTTGCCATCGACATCTTCCTGCCAGCTGGCAACTTCCAGTTTCGGTTTCTTATCAGGTTTGTTATCAATCTGATATTTCCAGGTAACTTTTCCTGTTTGGGAATCAATGGTGTACGGCAGTTCACCTTCCACAACCGGATAACGTTCATAAACCCAAATGCCAGTCGCTCGACGCTGGCGCACGCGGTCTGGATAACCCTGCGGATCGGTATTCACCACCGATTTGTTAAGCGCCATCGACAGACCTGCGGCATCAAGCAGACGTACAAAGCCTGATGCGCTCTCTTCCTTAAGATTGCTCATCACATTTTCCATGATCAGCACCGATCCGCCTTTGTTCAGATAGGCGATCAGATCCGTCACATCCTGCTGGGTCAGCTTCGGTTTGCTGGTATCTGCACGCAGAGGCACTGCATAGGGATCGCCAGACCACTGAGTCACATACTCAAAGCCATTGAGGATCAGCAGAGGAACTTCATCTGGATTCAGATTGCCATAACTGGTCAACGGTTTAACCGTGATACCTGCGAAATCCTTATGGAAAGCAAACGGAGCACTATTTCCTAATACCTGACCCGCTTTTTTGAAATAAACCGTATCCAGGTTAGTGCCCACGGTCATACTGCTCTTCGCATCCGGCAGCCAGCGTTCATTTGACAGATAGCGCAGTACGTTCTCCATGAAGTTCTTCATGTCGTCCGGATCGCTGTCGAGCGTACACTGTCCGTCTTTATTAACGCTCCCGTTCCAGCTGTAACCGTTCGGGCAACGTAAAATGCTGTTGTAGTGCGGGTTACCGATAACCATCAGTTTGCCCTCACCGACTTGCCCCAGCGAAATAAACGGCAGGTTGAAGGTCGCGGTATCGCGCGTGACGTTTTCTGGCACCACAAGAGAAGGCGCTTCCGTAATGTACGCCAGCTCGTTTTTATCCCAGGCGCGTTTTTCGCCAAACGCCAGCCAGTAGTTTTTATCATTACGCGCCATCAAAATCGGGAATGCCGCGTTGGAGATATTCACCACCGCCTGACCGCGTGCATTACCGGTGCTGCCATAGAAGTTGGTGGAGTCATGGAAAACATGGAACTTGCTGACAGATTTGTAGCTCTGATCCACGCCCCACAGCTTGTTGATAACGCCCTGAATCTGCCCTTCATTAATGCTGCGCGCGGTCAGCGAGAACCAGCGCGGAGAGTTACAACCGTCGGTTTTCGCACAGATTGCAGTATCGATCTCTTTGGCCTGACCCGTTTCAAACTGTTCGATAAATTCGTTAGGCAGCGTAACAACTTGATCACCTTCACCCAGCGTCGCACCGTTGGATAAAGAGAGATTGATAATCTCGTTAATCACGTTGGGATATTCAGCAAAGACCTTGCGCACATCGTCCGGAACGACACGGGTATTATTTTGTCCGGCTTTCGAATAGCGGTGGATCAGCTGATCGATATTCGCGCCGCGAACTTCATCACCCAGTTCCGTCAGTGCAATAGTCGACTTGTTACCGCGCACTGAGCCAAGTTCAAAGGTGTCGATGCCAAAGGAGATGGTTTCCCCCCAGCTAAAGGAAAACTCGCCGTTTTCTCCGGTTACACCACGGCCAGAATTGGTGTAGTAGTTGACGCCAACCACGCCATTCCCCTGGCTATCTACCAGTCGACCTTCAGAAAGAATGATTTCCGTAGGTTGATACTGATAAAACTGTTCCGCGTTAGCCGACACGAAGGAGGCGTTCAGATCCGGTTTTGTTCCCGGCGTCGTGACGGGCACTACCGGTGAAGTATGAGTGGATGGCGCCTTATCGGTCGCGGCATTATTTTCCACCTCTTCATTGACCAGCTTTTTGAACTCTTCCGGAGTCAGATCGATTTGCTTATACAGCGAGTCGAAGCGTTTACTCTCGATCACCGAGGAGAACGTCAGGCAAACCTGTTCTGTATCCGCCGGACAACTGTTCATGGAGGTTACCAGCGAGAGCGCATTGCTTTTCTTATCGTCGGACTCCGCCAGTTCTTGCGCGTCCTCAAGGCTAAACGACACTTTTTCAACCGCACGCAGGCTACGCGCAGCTTCTGACTGAGTGTCGAAGGTGGCAATTGTCGTGTTGTTCCCTGCCACACAGGTGACTTTGTCGCCTGGCGTAAAGGTAAAGCCGTCGCTGGATTCACCATTACATTTAGCACCGATTACCCGCTGGCTTCCGCCCAGGGTCAGATAACCCGTTTTCGTCGGAACAGGTTCTGGCTCCGGTTCTGGCGTTGGCTCTGGATCAGGTGTCGGGTCCGGAGTAGGTTCAGGCTCCGGCGTCGGCTCCGGGTTTGGTGTTGGATCAGGTTTCACTTCCGGCAAAGACCCTGTTCCAGAATCTACAGGCGGAGTATCGGAGGACGATCCTGAACCACCGCCATCACAACCGGCTAACAGGGTTGCGCTTAAAATAGCCGCTAAAAGCGATTTCTTATATTTAAATTTCTTATTCATTAATAACGCAAGTGACAAAATAAAGTTAAAAGATTCGTAACTGGGGAAATAGTTTTATGCTTTATCTTCTCTAATAATTTCCTCCATTCTTAAGAAAACTGCATTATTGATAACAAAACAGGTGAAATTTATAAGAATATCCCCTATACGATGTCAGTCGGGGTATTTATCAAAAGATTTAACAAACAAAAAAGTAACAATTATTCACAATGTGACTATCTCAAGTTGTTGATAGTTTTAACGATTGCGATTGCAAAAGCAACAGATAGCACGGTGTTTACTCATCAAGCGAACATAATTAATACAGACTTGTTTTGCGGGACAAAAAAATAGATGTTCTCACGCGCTTAATTATTTAGTGTGTTATCTGAACACAACACATTATTGCCGCATAGATAATAAATCAGGAAATGATTTTTAATTAATAAGACAGAATAATGTAACTAGCAAAGAATGAAGCCGGATGATATTGACGATCATCCGGCTTTGTTGACTTACGAAACTAACATTCCGGTAAACACATACGCCTGCAACAGCGTGATAATGCCAATAACGCTGGCAAAGATCAGACTGTGCTTCACGGTGTAGCGGAACAGTTCAGATTCTCTGCCCACCATGCCTGTCGCGGCGCAGGCCACGGCGATAGATTGCGGAGAGATCATCTTGCCGGTCACGCCGCCGCTGGTGTTTGCTGCCACCAGCAGGGTGTCAGAGACGTTGATTTGCTGCGCGGTGGTTGATTGCAGTGAACCAAACAGGGCATTCGAGGATGTGTCCGAGCCGGTAAGGAATACCCCCAGCCAGCCAAGGAACGGTGAGAAGAACGGGAACATCACGCCTGTGCCAGCCAGTACCAGCGCCAGCGTGGTAGACATGCCGGAATAGTTGGTCACGAAAGCAAATGCCAGCACCATGCCAATCGACAATATCGGCCACTTCAGGCTAATTAGCGTTTCGGCAAAGACGCCAATGCCTTTCTTGATCCCCACGCCGAGAATGAAGATAGAGATAATCGCCGCAATAAAAATAGCGGTGCCGCCAGCGGACAGCGGGTCGAATTTAAAAACCGCATCCATCGGTGTCGGCTGGGCGACAATGGGCGCCGCTTTCAGTACCTGCTGATGCAAATGAGGGATCTGGAAATTAATCACCAGCGAATAAAACGCACCTCCCGGAGCAAATAACGCTTTAAATGGCTTCATCGTCCAGATGGTGACCAGTACCGTTAAGATTAAAAACGGTGACCAGGCGCGAATGATTTGCCCCAGACTATATTCTGAAGGCACGGGACCGCCAGAAGACGGTTTATTCACCACCATCGCACCTGCGGATTGCCCCATGCTGATTGCCGTTTCGGTATTTTTCGGTCGCCAGACTTTAAGGAATAAAGAAAGTGAGACGATACTCACCAGCGCCGAAGTAATATCCGGCAGTTCCGGGCCAATATAGTTAGAGGTAAAGAACTGAGTAACCGCAAAGCTACCCCCCGCAACCAGCGCCGCTGGCCACGTCTCTTTCACCCCTTTCCAGCCGTCCATCATCGCCACCAGCCAGAACGGTACAAGAACTGACAGGAACGGCAACTGACGTCCCGCCATTGCACCGATGTCGAACGGATCGATTCCCGTTACCTGACCGGCGACCAGAATCGGCACGCCCAATGCACCAAACGCTACCGGCGCAGTGTTGGCAATCAGGCACAGCCCCGCCGCATATAACGGTTTGAAGCCCAGCCCCACCAGCAACGCCCCCGTAATCGCCACCGGCGCGCCAAAGCCAGCCGCCCCTTCCAGCAGCGCGCCAAAGGAGAAACCAATCAGTAGCACCTGCAAACGTTGATCGTCGGTGATGGAGATAACCGAGCTGCGGATAATATCAAACTGCCCGCTGGCAACGGTTAATTTATAGAGGAATACCGCTGCGACAATAATCCACGCAATCGGCCATAAGCCATAAATAAAGCCATATCCCGCAGCAGCAAATGCCATATCAATCGGCATTTTAAAGGCGAATATCGCAATCAATATCGATAATATAAGGGTTATTGCTCCGGCGACATGTCCTTTCAGACGTAATACCGCGAGTGCAACGAAGAAGAATATTATCGGGATCAAGGCGACCAGAGCGGATAGCCCCAGTCCTCCCATCGGCATATACATTTGGGTCCAGGTAACCATATTGTTCAGTCTCTTATTATCTTTATATGCTTGATATACTTAAGGTTGTAATAAGCAAAAGAGGACCGAACTGTAAAATATAGGGGTTATACTTTACAGCAACAGCACGCTGCTAACGCAATTGCTACCTCTGGCATAACAAGTATATCGGGTAAGGGTTTCTGTTCCGCACACGCAGGCGCAGAGTATCGTTAAGATGTCCATATTGTTGTTTTAATCCCGCTAGTGATGCGCTACGGGTATTTAATATTGTTAAACCCTGATAATCGCTCCGGTTATTTCCGGGGTAAATGTACTACCGCAGTAACTATAATAGCCCCGACAATAAAACTTGCCGGGGCTTTTGCTATTGCTATTAATGACTTTCTTTTTCGCGTAAACGCCAGGCGTGTAATAACGGTTCGGTATAACCGTTTGGCTGTTTCACGCCGAGGAAGATTAAATCGCTGGCAGCTTTAAACGCACACGAATTAGCGAAATTCCCCACCATCGGACGATACGCCGGATCGCCAGCGTTTTGCTGATCCACCACTTTCGCCATATTCTCCAGCGACGCCTGCACCTGTTCTTTAGTCAGAATACCGTGACGTAACCAATTGGCGATATGCTGGCTGGAGATGCGCAGCGTTGCACGGTCTTCCATCAGCGCCACGTTGTGAATATCCGGCACTTTTGAACAACCAATCCCCTGCTCCACCCAACGCACCACGTACCCCAGAATCCCCTGCACGTTGTTATCCAGCTCTTGTTGGATTTCTTGCGCCGACCAGTTAGCGTTTTCAGCGACCGGAATAGTCAGCAGATCGTCCAGCAGCGGTTCAAATTCAGCATTGAACTCGGTCTGAGCAATGTTGGCTTGCACGCTCTGTACGTTGGTTTGGTGGTAGTGCAGCGCATGGAGCGTAGCGGCAGTTGGCGACGGAACCCAGGCCGTGTTTGCCCCGGCACGTAACTGATCGCCCTTCTGGCTGTACATGTCAGCCATCAGATCCGGCATTGCCCACATGCCTTTACCGATTTGCGCTTTACCGCGCAGCCCACAGAACAAACCAGACAGCACGTTATTGCGCTCGTAGGCTTTGATCCACGGCGTCGATTTCATCTGGTTTTTACGCAACATCGGCCCCGCTTCCATCACCGAATGCATCTCATCGCCGGTACGGTCGAGGAAGCCGGTGTTGATGAACGCCACGCGGTTGCGCGCCTGGGCGATACAGCTACGTAAGTTCAGCGAGGTTCGGCGTTCTTCATCCATAATGCCCATTTTCAGGGTATTCGGTGCCATGCCGAGCATTGTCTCAATGCGGGTAAACAGTTTGTTGGCGAACGCCACTTCCTGCGGACCGTGCATTTTCGGTTTCACAATATAGACACTGCCAGTGCGCGAGTTTTTCTGCACTTTTAAATCATAGAGGGCAATCGCGCCAGTCATGACGCCATCAAGAATGCCTTCCGGGATTTCATTGCCTTCACTGTCCCAAATCACAGGAATGGTCATCAAATGACCCACGTTGCGGATAAACAGCAACGAGCGTCCGTGCAGAGAAATTTCAGAGCCATCGGCGGCGGTGTACTGACGATCGTCATTCAGTTTACGCACGATTTGCCGACCGTTTTTCTCCATTTTCTCTTGCAGAGTCCCCTGCATCAGGCCCAGCAAGTTGCGGTACAGCAGGATTTTATCTTCCGCATCAACCGCCGCGACCGAATCTTCGCAGTCGAGAATGGTACTGATGGCAGCTTCGACGATAACATCGTTGATGTGCGCCGGATCGTCTTTGCCAATCCGCCCGTTGGCATCGATTTGCAGCTCAATATGCAGGCCGTTATTTTTCAGCAAAATGCAGGACGGCGCAGCGGCATTGCCACGGTAACCGACAAACTGCGCCGGGGTACGTAACGTGGTTTCTGCGCCATTTTTCAACTGGACGCGTAATTGTTTATCGACCACGCTAAACGCCACCGCATCCTGATAGCCACCATTTTCCAGCGGCAGTGATTCGTCGAGAAAACGCCGAACCCAGGCGATAACCTGTTCGCCGCGCTGTGGATCGTAGCCACTGACCATCGCCCCTTCCTGCGGGATGATGTCGCTGCCGTACAGCGCATCGTACAGTGAGCCCCAGCGAGCGTTCGCCGCGTTCAGCGCGTAGCGGGCATTCATTGCCGGAACCACCAGTTGCGGCCCCGCCTGGCTGGTGATTTCGCTGTCGATGCCCGTGGTTTCCACCGTCACGTGCTCCGGTTGCGGCACCAGGTAGCCCAGTTCACGCAGGAAAGATTTATAGGCCGCTTTGTCTTTTACCGGCCCCGGATTGCTGCGATGCCACTCGTCGAGCGCCGCCTGAATGCGATCGCGTTCTACCAGCAACTGACGATTTTCTGGCGCCAGATCGTGAACAATCTCATCAACATTGCGCCAGAACGCGGCAGCATCCAGTTCCACGCCCGGCAAAACTTCTTCATCCACAAAACGTTTAAAATTGGCGTCAATGCGTAAACGGCCCTGGGTTATGGTTTCACTCATTATTTATCTCCTCGTTTTCGCTTATTTCGCCAACACCGCTGCTGCCGCTTTCGCGACCTGCGCATCCTGTGCTCCGGTTAAACCAGAAACGCCCACGGCACCAATAATTTGCCCATCCACAACAACCGGTACGCCGCCTTCCAGCGACGTCAATAACGGCGCAGTCACGAACGCGGTACGTCCGTTGTTCACCATCTCTTCATAGCCCTTAGTTTCACGACGCCCCAGCGAGGCGGTACGCGCTTTCTCCTGGGAGATGTAAGCCGCAATCGGCGCGCAATCATCCATGCGACTTAACGCCAGCAGATGACCGCCGTCATCGGCAACAGCAATGGAAACAGACCAGTTATTTTTCTGCGCCTCTTCCTGACCTGCGGCAATAATTGCACTCGCCATTTGCTGGCTAAGAATGACTTTAGTTTTCATTTTGTTATTCCTTTTCAAGGGCTTGTTCTACAATTTCAATCCAGTGGCGCACAGAGGTACGACCGGCGCTCGCCAGATGCGTCTGGCAACCAATGTTGGCGGTGACAATCATTTCCGGTTTGCCGCTTTCCAGCGCATTCATTTTGTTATCCCGTAGCTGGCGCGCCAGATCGGGATGCGTTAACGCATATGTTCCCGCCGACCCGCAGCACAGATGACTGTCGGGAACGTCGGTTAAGGTAAATCCCAGGCGCAGTAATACTTTTTCCACTTCGCCGTTCAGCTTTTGCGCATGTTGCAGAGTACACGGGCAGTGGAAGGCCAGTTTTTTATCGCCGCGAATTGCCAGTTTTTCCAGCGGTTCCTCGCGCAACAGTTCGACTAAATCGACCGCCAGTTCACTGACCTGACGCGCTTTATCGGCATACAGCGCATCGTTTTTAAGCATCTGCCCATACTCTTTGACGAACGCGCCACAGCCGCTGGCAGTCTGCAAAATAGCCTCGGCACCCGCTTCAATCGCAGGCCACCAGGCATCAATGTTATTTCGCGCGCGCGCTAAGCCCTTTTCCTGCGCATTAAGATGATAGTCCACTGCCCCACAACAGCCTGCTTCGTTAGCTGGCATGACGCTGATCCCCAGACGATCCAGCACTCGCGCAGTTGCCGCGTTGGTGTTGGGCGAAAGCGTAGGCTGGGCGCAGCCTTCCAGCATTAAAACCCGACGCTTATGGCGCAGCGGCGGACGCGGTTTAGCTTTCACCGTTTCGGCAGGCAGTTTTGCTCTGACCTGTTCCGGCAAAAACGGTCGCAGCACCAGCCCTACCTGCGTCAATGCGCGAAAGACCGCCGGACGCGGCACTACCTGGCGCAATCCTTCGCGCAGCATTCGCTCCGGCAGTGGGCGTTTCACTTTCTGCTCGACAATATCACGCCCGATATCCAGCAGAGTGTGATAGCGCACACCAGAAGGACAGGTGGTTTCACAGTTGCGGCAAGTGAGACAGCGATCGAGATGCTCCTGCGTTTTAAGCGTAACTTCGTTGCCTTCCAGCACCTGTTTAATCAGATAGATGCGCCCGCGCGGCCCGTCCAGTTCATCCCCCAGAAGCTGATAGGTTGGGCAGGTTGCGGTACAAAATCCGCAGTGAACACAGGCGCGCAGGATGCTGTCGGCTTCCAGCGCCCGCGCGTTCTGACGCATCTCTTCGGTTAATCGGGTTTGCATAGCCTGCTCCTCAAAGTTCCGCGTACATGCGACCGGGGTTAAACACGCCGCAAGGGTCGAGCTGCTGTTTAAGCTGCTGGTGATAGCGGAATAAAGGGGCTGGCAACGGGGCAAAGCCACCATCTCCTGGACTAAAGCGAGTCGCATGACCGCCAGCGTTACGGGCGATGCGGTGGATTTGATTGTCATCGGCGGTCGATTTCAGCCAGCGTAACGCGCCGCCCCAGTCGATCAGTTGCTCGCCGGGTAAATCCATCATCGGTGCATCGGTGGGTAAGGAAATGCGCCATAAAGTGCCCGGTAATGAGAAGAACGGCAGTTGTTGTTCACGCAATTGCTGCCAGAACTGACCAGCGACCTCTTCGCCACCCAGCAGTTCACGCGCCGCTTTTACCGATCCTTCACCACCTTCAAGGCGGAGCCACAAGGCGTTGTCGAAATAACATAAGCCGCTAATGGGGAGTGGCTGGAGTTGCCACTGGGCGATTTCACTCATGGCTTCTTGCAGGCTGATTTCCCGCCGCAGGCTCAAGGTAGCGCGCGGTCGCGGCAACACTTTCATTGAGATTTCAGTGAGCACGCCAAGACAACCGTAGCTTCCGGCCATTAACCGCGAGAGATCGTATCCGGCAACGTTTTTCATCACTTCGCCACCAAAACGCAGATGTTTTCCAGCGCCGGTAATGATGCGCGTGCCGAGGACAAAATCGCGGACCGAACCGCTCCACGGGCGACGCGGCCCCGCCAGCCCGCAGGCGACCATCCCGCCCCAGGTGGCTTCTTCACCATAATGCGGCGGCTCGCAGGGAAGCATTTGCCCGGCGCTCTCCAGCGCCGCTTCAATCGCCACCAGCGGCGTTCCGGCACGCGCGGTTATCACCAGCTCGGTCGGGTCGTAATTAACAATGCCGCGATGACAACGCACATCCAGCGTTTGCCCGGTGACAGGGCGACCTAAAAAGGCTTTGCTATTGCTTCCCTGAATTACCAGCGGCGTTTTATCGCTAATCGCCTGATTCACCTGCTCCAGTAGCACCTGGCTGTAATCACACTCGCGTAGCATCAGAAACGCTCCAGTTCAGGGAAAGGTAAATGACCGTGATGCACGTGCATGGCACCAAATTCAGCGCAGCGGTGCAGTGTGGGAATGTTTTTCCCTGGGTTCAGCAAACCATCAGGGTCAAACGCCGCCTTGACCGCATGGAAGGTCGTGATTTCATCGCTGTTGAACTGGGCGCACATTTGATTGATTTTTTCGCGTCCGATGCCATGTTCCCCACTGATGCTGCCGCCCACTTCGACGCAGAGTTCGAGGATCTTCCCACCCAACTCTTCCGCACGGGCAAATTCACCGGGTTCGTTGGCATCGAAAAGGATTAACGGGTGCATGTTGCCGTCTCCGGCATGAAAGACGTTGGCGACGCGTAAATCATATTGCTGCGATAAACGGGCAATGCCTTCCAGTACGCCAGGCAGCGCACGGCGCGGAATGGTGCCGTCCATACAGTAGTAATCCGGCGAGATACGCCCCACCGCCGGGAACGCATTTTTGCGACCGGCCCAGAAACGCACACGCTCCGCTTCGTCCTGTGCCAGACGGACGTCAGTCGCGCCCGCTTTCAGTAAGATGTCGTTAACCCGCTCGCAGTCTTCCTGAACGTCAGACTCCACGCCGTCCAGCTCGCACAACAAAATCGCTTCGGCATCGACGGGATAACCAGCATGAATAAAATCTTCCGCCGCGCGGATCGACAGGTTATCCATCATCTCAAGCCCGCCGGGGATAATGCCATTGGCGATGATGTCACCGACGGCGAGTCCGGCTTTTTCTACCGAGTCAAAGCTGGCTAACAACACGCGCGCCACGGGGGGCTTTGGCAGCAGTTTTACCGTCACTTCGGTGGTCACGCCGAGCATACCTTCCGATCCGGTGAACAGCGCCAGCAGGTCAAAACCTGGCGAATCCAGCGCGTCCGATCCCAGCGTCAGCACCTCGCCGTCCAGCGTTTGCACTTCGATTTTCAGCAGGTTATGTACGGTCAGACCATATTTCAGGCAGTGGACGCCGCCGGCATTTTCAGCCACATTGCCGCCAATCGTACAGGCGATTTGTGATGAAGGATCCGGCGCGTAATAGAGATTATGCGGCGCAACGGCCTGGGAGATCGCCAGGTTACGCACGCCCGGCTGCACACGCGCGCGGCGACCAACGGGGTTAATGTCGAGGATCTCTTTAAAGCGCGCCATCACCAACAACACACCTTTTTCCAGCGGCAGCGCGCCACCAGAAAGCCCGGTGCCTGCACCACGGGTCACCACCGGTATACGCAGGCGGTGGCAGACAGCCAGAATCGCTGTCACCTGTTCCATTTGCTTAGGCAGAACAACCAGTAATGGACGCGTGCGATACGCGCTCAACCCGTCACACTCGTAAGGAATGATCTCCTCATCGGTATGCAGGATCTCCAGTCCAGGGACATGCTCACGCAGTGCCATCAGTACCGATGTGCGGTCGACATCGGGTAAAGCGCCATCAAGACGCTCTTCGTACAAGATGCTCATGAGTAGGCTTCGCTTTGTTGTGTTGTGTGGCAGCTGATTTTTGCGCGCTGCTTCTGTGAACAGTTATTAAGCGGGCTTTTCGTTTTCGTCTATCTCTTTAGCTACCGGTCAGACCATTTTTTTTCCAGCTCTGTGACCTTGCCTTGGTTAACTTAATGTTAAATTGATGTAACATAATCACTTGCGTGATGTGCGTGTTTTGCGAGTTAAGAACAGAAAAATTGGTCCTACCTGTGCACGAGGTCCGGGAATGAAAGATGAACGTCGCCCTATTTGCGAAGTGGTTGCAGAGAGTATCGAACGGTTAATTATCGACGGCGTGCTGAAGGTCGGACAGCCGCTTCCCTCGGAACGTCGACTGTGTGAAAAGCTCGGCTTCTCACGCTCCGCACTGCGTGAAGGGCTGACCGTGCTGCGCGGGCGCGGGATTATTGAAACGGCGCAGGGTCGCGATTCTCGTGTCGCACGGCTTAATCGGGTGCAGGACACCAGTCCGCTGATCCATCTGTTCAGTACGCAACCGCGAACGCTGTACGATCTGCTCGATGTTCGCGCATTACTGGAGGGCGAATCGGCAAGGCTGGCGGCAACGCTGGGAACCCAGGCTGATTTTGTCTTGATCACTCGCTGTTATGAAAAAATGCTCGCCGCCAGTGAGAACAACAAAGAGATTTCGCTGATCGAACATGCGCAGTTGGATCACGCTTTTCATCGGGCAATTTGTCAGGCTTCCCACAATCAGGTGCTGGTGTTTACTCTGCAATCATTGACCGACCTGATGTTTAATTCGGTGTTTGCCAGCGTGAATAATCTCTACCATCGACCACAGCAGAAGAAACAGATCGATCGCCAACATGCGCGGATCTATAACGCGGTTTTGCAGCGGCTGCCGCATGTCGCCCAGCGAGCCGCTCGCGATCACGTGATGACCGTAAAAAAGAATCTCCACGATATCGAGCTGGAAGGCCACCACTTGATTCGCTCGGCGGTGCCGCTGGAAATGAACAAGGTGGGAATGTGAGCCGAGTTTTCGCCCTCACCCTCTTCCCCTGGGGCGAGGGAACCGCCCCTGCGCTTAATGGGTTCTGGTATTAAATGTGCTTTTCATACAACCGGTAACGTTTATACGGCTCCGCCCCAATGCGTTCCAGCATGTTATTCATGCCTGTATTGGTTTCGAGGATCCATGACATCTCCAGCGCATCAATATTCCTGCGAGCAAACGGATCGCGTAATGCTTCAATCAGCAGCAGTGCGATCACCGGGCCGATGCGGCTAAACTGATACTCGTCATGTACCCCCATCAGCGGCACTCGCGCAGTTCGCACACCGCTGACTTTTAAGCGCCACAGCAATTTTGCCCAGCCGAAGGGAAAGAGCGATCCATTCAGATCGGCAATCGCTTCGTTGATGTTCGGTAAGCCGACAATAAACGCACAGGGTGCAGAATCAATCTCGGCGATGTAGATCATATCGTCCGGCACCAGGTACTTAAGCTGATCGCCCATGGTCGCGAACTCATGTTCGGTAAACGGCACAAATCCCCAGTTGTGCTGCCAGCCAGAGTTGAAAATCTCACGCAGAACCTGCATTTCTTCGGCAAACCGCTGGCGATTGATGCAGCGAATGGTCACCTTTTTGCGTACCTGCTCCATCAGTTTTTTTAGCGCCGGAGAGAAAGTAAGATCGGTTCGCTGCATCCACCACGCCAGTAGATCAATGCCTTTGTGATAACCCAATTGTTCAATATGTGCGGCATACCACGGTTTACCGTGCGGCATCATCGCGCATGGCGGTGTATCGAAACCCTCAATCAGTAATCCGCTTTCCTGATTGATATTCAGACTGAAAGGTCCGCTGATGTTGCGCGCGCCTTGTGACTTCAACCATGCTTCCGCTGCGCCAAATAAAGCGGCAAAAACCTGCGGATTATCAATGGCGTCAATCATACCGAAATGACCAGTATCTTCGCCGTATCGCTCGCGGTGCAAGGTATCGATTTGCGCGGTAATGCGCCCGACTATCTGCCCCGCTTTTTTTGCCACCCACGCCTGCCAGATAATATGCTCCGTCCCCGGATTCTTCCTGGACAAATGCTCGCTGCGTTCAATGAACAAAGGGGGGATCCAGTTTGGATCATCGGGATAAAGTGATGACGGAAAAGCGATAAATGCCTTAAGGTCATTTTTATTAATTACTTTTTCAATTTTAATCATCAGCAGACCGCATTCCCTGGCTCAGTGGCTAACAAATAATTAACGGAGGGAATACGGGCATAAACCGAGACATTCGGCACCTTAATAATCCATCCGATGAATATAAAATACTGCTTTTAATTATTGCGATAAAACCATTACCTACATTATCTAAAAAATATTGATCTTTAGTGCTTAATGCGACCAGACAGGCCACTTACTTAATATATTCACAAATCAAATATTATTCACAATAAAAACAAAAAAGTTAAAACCATTATTTAAATCAATGTTCAACATCGCACCCGTGAAAATACTATCTCATTTATCTTTTATGCCTATATAATCCACCACATTATTGTCATTTTATTTTTGATATCCAATTTTCTCGTGGTGTATATGTCTAATAAAATTTTTACGCATTCCCTGCCTATGCGCTATGCCGATTTTCCAACGCTGGTTGATGCTTTGGATTATGCCGCTCTGGGTAGCGCCGGAATGAATTTTTATGACAGACGTTGCCAGCTTGAAGATGAACTGGAATATCACAATTTAAAAACACATGCCGAAGCAGGCGCAAAGCGGTTGTTATCGCTAAATTTGAAAAAAGGCGATCGCGTGGCGCTGATTGCCGAAACCAGTAGCGGGTTTGTCGAAGCATTTTTTGCCTGCCAGTATGCCGGGTTAGTCGCCGTCCCGTTGGCGATTCCGATGGGGGTCGGTCAGCGAGATTCCTGGAGCGCCAAATTGCAGGGCTTACTGGCAAGCTGTCAGCCAGCCGCGATTATCACCGGCGATGAGTGGTTACCACTGGTCAATGCCGCGACGCATGACAACCCCGAGTTGCATGTGTTAAGCCATGCCTGGTTTAAATCCTTGCCGGAAGCCGACGTTACGCTCCAGCATCCCGTTCCAGACGATATCGCCTACCTCCAGTACACCTCCGGCAGCACCCGTTTTCCCCGTGGCGTCATCATTACTCATCGCGAAGTGATGGCCAATCTACGTGCCATCAGCCACGATGGCATTAAATTACGTCCGGGCGATCGCTGCGTCTCCTGGCTGCCTTTCTATCATGATATGGGGCTGGTCGGTTTTCTCCTGACACCTGTCGCCACGCAGCTTTCAGTGGATTACTTGCGCACTCAGGATTTCGCCATGCGCCCGCTGCAATGGCTTAAATTGATAAGCAAAAATCGCGGCACCGTTTCCGTTGCGCCACCGTTTGGCTATGAACTGTGCCAGCGCCGGGTGAATGAAAAAGATCTCGCTGAACTGGATCTCTCCTGCTGGCGCGTCGCCGGTATTGGCGCTGAGCCAATCTCCGCAGAGCAACTCCATCAATTTGCTGAATGTTTCCGTCAGGCTAACTTTGACGATAAAACTTTCATGCCATGCTACGGGCTGGCAGAGAACGCACTTGCCGTCAGTTTTTCTGACGAAGCCTCCGGCGTTGTAGTTAACGAAGTGGATCGCGACATCCTCGAATATCAGGGTAAAGCCGTCGCGCCGAACGCAGAAACGCGCGCTGTATCGACTTTCGTCAACTGCGGTAAAGCCTTGCCGGAACATGGTATTGAAATCCGTAATGAAGCAGGTATTCCAGTCACGGAACGTGTGGTAGGTCATATTTGCATCTCTGGCCCCAGCCTGATGAGTGGTTACTTTGGCGACCTGGCTTCGCAAGACGAGATTGCCGCGACGGGTTGGTTAGATACTGGCGATCTCGGCTATCTGCTGGGCGGTTATCTGTATGTCACCGGACGCATTAAAGATCTGATTATTATTCGTGGGCGCAATATCTGGCCGCAGGATATGGAGTACCTGGCGGAGCAGGAGCCGGAAATTCACTCCGGCGATGCCATTGCTTTTGTTACCGCCCAGGAAAAAATCATTTTGCAGATCCAGTGTCGGATTAGTGACGAAGAACGTCGCAGGCAGCTTATCCACTCGCTGGCGGCACGGATACAAAGCGAGTTTGGCGTGACAGCGGCTATTGATCTGTTACCGCCCCACAGTATTCCCCGCACGTCTTCCGGCAAGCCCGCCCGTGCGGAAGCGAAAAAACGTTATCAGAAGGCCGTCGCCGCTAATCCCCCTGTGCAGGAATCTCTCGTATGAGCCAAACAGTCGCGGTGACGGGTGCTACCGGATTTATTGGTAAATATATTATCGATAACCTGCTCATTCGCGGCTTTCATGTTCGCGCGTTGACGCGTACTGCCCGCGATCACGTCAGCGATAATCTCATCTGGGTGCGCGGTTCGCTGGAAGATACGCATTCGCTTAGCGAGCTGGTTGCCGGTGCCAGTGCGGTGGTTCATTGTGCCGGGCAAGTGCGCGGGCACAAAGAAGATGTCTTTACCCGCTGTAACGTTGACGGCAGTCTGCGCCTGATGCAGGCGGCAAAAGAGAGCGGCTTTTGCCAACGTTTTCTGTTTATCTCTTCGCTGGCGGCGCGCCATCCTGAACTCTCCTGGTATGCAAACTCCAAACACGTCGCCGAACAACGGCTGGCTGCGATGGCTGACGAAATTACGCTGGGCGTTTTTCGCCCGACGGCAGTCTATGGCCCCGGCGATAAAGAGCTAAAACCACTGTTTGACTGGATGCTGCGCGGTTTGCTGCCACGGCTTGGCGCACCAGAAACACGACTCTCTTTTCTGCACGTTACCGATTTCGCGCAAGCTGTGAGTCAGTGGTTAAGCGCCGAAACTGTACCAACGCAAACATATGAATTATGCGATGGCGTCTCCGGAGGCTATGACTGGCAACGCGTACAACAGCTTGCCGCTGCCGCCCGTCGTGGTTCCGTACGGATGGTCGGCATTCCTCTACCGTTGCTCACATGCCTTGCGGATATCAGTACCGCGTTGAGTCGCCTGGCAGGAAAAGAACCTATGCTGACCCGCTCGAAAATTCGTGAATTAACCCATGCCAACTGGTCGGCAAGTAATAACCGTATTTCTGAAGATATTAACTGGTTTCCCGGGATTAGCCTGGAACACGCATTACGCAACGGGCTATTTTGATTGTCTTGTTTAAAGGTGTGTTAACGTTTCTATGGTAAATCGTGAAATAGTAATGGATTACATCCTTTCCTGTTTACAGGATTTGGTCGAAAACGGTGTGGAAATTAAGCCTGACAGCGCGCTCGTCAACGATCTTGGTCTGGAATCGATCAAAGTGATGGATCTCTTAATGATGCTGGAAGACAGATTCGATATTTCCATTCCGATTAATATTCTGCTGGATGTCAAAACCCCTGCGCAATTAATGGAAACACTACTTCCATGGCTGGAGAATAAATAATGGGGCTATACGATAAATATGCGCGTCTTGCTGGCGAGCGCCTGCAATTTAGTGATAACGGTTTAACACCGTTTGGCACCTGTATTGATGAAGTGTATTCCGCCACCGAAGGGCGTATCGGCAATAAAAAAGTGATCCTGGCCGGAACCAATAATTATCTCGGTTTAACCTTTAATCATGATGCCATCAGCGAAGGTCAGGCAGCGTTAGCGGCCCAAGGCACCGGCACCACCGGTTCTCGTATGGCTAATGGCAGCTATGCGCCGCATCTGGCGTTAGAGAAAGAGATCGCCGAATTTTTCAATCGCCCTTCCGCTATCGTTTTTTCAACCGGTTATACCGCGAATTTAGGCGTCATCAGCGCACTTGCCGACCATAACGCCGTAGTGTTGCTGGATGCCGACAGCCACGCCAGTATTTATGATGCCTGTTCTCTCGGCGGCGCGGAAATTATTCGTTTTCGCCATAACGACGCCAACGATCTGGAACGTCGCATGATTCGCCTCGGCGAACGGGCGAAAGAGGCGATTATCATCGTTGAGGGTATCTACAGTATGCTCGGCGACGTTGCACCGCTGGCGGAAATTGTTGATATCAAACGTCGTCTCGGCGGTTATTTGATTGTCGATGAAGCTCACTCGTTTGGCGTGTTAGGCGCAACGGGGCGTGGGCTGGTTGAAGCCGTTGGCGTTGAGGACGATGTTGATATTATCGTTGGCACCTTCAGTAAAAGCCTGGCCTCCATTGGCGGTTTTGCTGTCGGCTCGGAAGCGATGGAAGTGCTGCGCTACGGCAGCCGCCCGTATATTTTTACCGCCTCCCCTTCTCCTTCCTGCATTGCGACCGTGCGCTCGTCGTTAAGAACCATTGCCACACAACCAGAGTTGCGGCAAAAGTTGATGGATAACGCCAACCATCTGTATGACGGTCTGCAAAAATTGGGTTACGAGCTAAGCTCGCATATTAGCCCGGTAGTGCCGGTGATAATCGGTTCGAAAGAGGAAGGGTTACGCATCTGGCGCGAGCTTATCTCACTGGGCGTGTATGTGAATCTTATCCTGCCACCTGCTGCGCCGGCAGGCATTACGCTGCTGCGCTGTAGCGTTAACGCTGCGCACAGCCGCGAACAAATCGATGCCATCATTCAGGCATTTGCCACGCTGAAACAGTAATGTTAACCCGTCGTGGTATTACGCCACGGCGGGTTTAGTATTGCCTGTCATACCAATACACCAGACTCAACGCCACCAGCACAAATGCAATTGGTAAACCTAGCGCAGTAACGGGGGCGCTCAACGCAAATAACAATCCCAGGTTGACTATGATTTGATAGCTGATCCAGGTAAGCAAGCCAACGATGACGCCCACAGCAAGACGGCTGCCCATCCCCGGTGAGCGCGGGGCGCTAAAGGTAAAGGGCACGGCCAGTAAAATCATCGCCAGAGTTAAGATGGGGTGTCCCAGCTTTTCCCACAGCGCCAGTCGATATTCACTGCTGGGTTGCCCGGTTGCCTGCAAATAATGGATGTAATGGTTGAGCTGGCGGACAGAAAAGCTATTACCCGGCATCGATAACTCTTCGAGATTTATACTGGTGAACGTCGATTGCCACGGCAGATTATCTAATGTTTCCAGCGTTTCTTTGCCATTAAGCCATTTTTTATGATTCACACCGTGCAGGAGCCACGTTTTATCGTCTTCGATGGTGGCGCTGCGCGCGTAAATGTAGGATTCGAGTGACAGATCGTCGCGGTAATGAAATATCTCCACGCCTACCGGCTGGCCCTGTTCATTCAGCGATTTCACCGTCACAAATTCATTGTCACGTCTGGCCCACAACATGTTGCCGGTGATGTCATCGTCCACCCCTAACGCGGTGGCGGTCGATTTGATTTGCATCGCCTGTTGCTGCAATGGCGACGCTACCCACTCATCAATCGCGCCTAACGAGACTGTCCACAGCATTCCGGCGACCAGCACCACCAGCGCGATACGGAAAATGGAAAATCCCGTGCTGCGAATGGCGGTAAGTTCACTGTTTTTCGATAACTGCCCAAGACCGACAATCCCCCCTAATAACGCGATAAACGGCGCAAGATCGACCAGTGTGCGCGGCAGGGTCATCACTACCACCAGCACAGCCTGAGTCCAGCGATAACCGCCAGGGCTGACATCATCCAGCTCGTTAATCAGGTTGAAGGTGGTAAAAAGCGGCAGCAGTAGTCCTGCTGCAGCGGCAAAACCGAGAAACAGGTGACGGATTAAATAGCGACTGAAGACATTCATCGGGAAAATTTCTGCAGCAAAGAGAAGTCGCGAGCAACCAGCACCAACAAACCAGTCAACATCAGTCCAGGCACTAACCACAAACCAGGGATAACAGGAATTGCACCGTTCGCCACCAGAGTGCGGCAAACGTCTCCGCCATAAAAAATAGCAATAAACAGTAACGTTAAAGGCAATAAGGTAGAAAATCGCCCCTGCCGTGGTTTTACCCGACTTAAAGAGATAGCCATCAGTGCCATTAACAACGCAGTCACGCCACGGCTTTGTCGCCACTGCAATTCGGCATGATCGGCAGGAAAGACAGAATGCGCCAGCTCCGTGAGCGATTTCGCTTTGCGTTTGACGTTAGGGCTTTGATCCAGCGGATTCAGATGTAATTGCAGATTGCGATAGATCTGTTCGTTGTCGTCACTGCCCTGATGATCGAGAAGATAGGCTGTGCCGTTATGCAACATGACGGTCGGTTTGTCCGGAGAGGGATCGATAACATCAACGGAGCGGGCACGAAAAATGCGGGTTCGATTGGCCGTAGAAGTGTATATCAGCGCGTCAGTCAGGCGATTATTGTCTTGATCAACCGTCTGCGAGAGGATCATCCGCCCATTATCGTTAGTATTAAATTTTTTCGCCCGTAGCTGGCGGACATCCAGCTCCGACTGCGACTGTTGCTCCAGTTGATAAATCTGCGCATAAGCCCACGGCCGACCATACATCGACAAAACGGTGACAAAAATACTTAACGGTATAGCAAGGTAAAGAACAGCTTTATACAAACGCGCCGGGCTGCCTCCCGCCGCAGAAATTGCGGTAATTTCTGAGTCGGTATACATCTGCCCAAGCGTCACGCCAACCGACACATACAGGCCAACCGGTAACAACATCTCCAGTGCAATCAGTATTTTGTAAAAAACGATATCCAGCACAACGTTGAGAGCTAAAGTGCCATTTGCCGCTTCGGTCAGATAACGCTGTGCGGAATAGCTGGCGAAAATAAAGATCAGAAAACCGACGATAATCAGCACCAGACGGCGCGTACCGCGCATGATGTAATGTTCAACCAGCTTCATCTCACTAACGCCCTCAATCCTTTGAGTTTTTTATTCATTGATCAGCTTCTGCGCCAGCGCAATAACATGATCTACCTCTTCCGGCGTCAGGCTGCCGTCCTTTGCCCACTGAATTTGCCCGGCTCTATTCAATACCAGAATGGTTGAACTCTGCTCCGGCAATTGCCAGGCAACGCGTCCCAGGCCATTGCCATCAATAACGAATTGCGCCCACGGATAGCGGCGTTTATTTTTCTCGATTTTACCGCTCACAAAATAGCCTGTACCAAAGATGGCATCATCGGTATTCACAATGGTGGTGGGCTGAAAACGATCCTGCGGAAAGTTCGCCGCTTCCACTGCTTTGATTAACAGTGAGTTCTTTTTCTTTGCCGACTTGCGCCCGGCGATATACTGGATAATGCGGACTTTTCCCTTCAGTTGCGTACTGTTCCACTTTTGGTAGTGAATTTCGTCGTTATTAAGCAGTAGCTCGCCGCCTTCCTGGATATAAACAGGAGTTACCCGTTTTCCAGTGACAAAATTGTGCGCCGCCGCGCCTGGTGCTAAGAGTGCGATGATCAGCGCGACAATCAGGCGAAATGGCATTATTGCTCCGGATATAGCGGAAAACGCGAGATAAGCAGCTCTAAACGCTGGCGAATATCGCTATCCAGCGCCACCGGTGCGTCATATGACCGGCGGTTTTCCATATCATCTGCCACCATGTCGTCGTGCTTATCCCCCATCAGACCGTTAATGGCAGCGAGGAAGCGGGAAATCTGTAACGCCTCTTTATTTTCAGGATCAAGCGATCTTAGGGTGTCGTAATAAGAAACCTGCTGACTGATGATTTTTCGCACATCATGAAATTCCCTGCCGGTTAGTCGCGGTTTGGCAATAATCTCTTTCAGGATATGCATTTGCTTTTGCCGATAGGCAATAAAACCGTTTACGCTTTCTAACTGGCTATGGCGTAATGACCAGTTCACTAACGACCAGACCGGGGAGCTTAAATAAATCCGTAACAGGTTACCGTAATACGACACGATATTTTTCTTACCGTTACGAAAACCATCCTGAAAATGGCCCAGACATACCGTCGTTTTGCCGAATAAAAATCCGGCCTGATGCTTCTTTAAATACAACCGTTGAGCAAAACGTAAATGCTTATAACGCGCTCGCATATATTTAAATTGTTTGCGCTCATCGTCGGTAAGTACTTTGCCTTTTGCTTGTTTCAGCGTTAAGCGAAGCAACTCCTTGCGATTTACACCGTCCAGCCAGAATCTCAGACATAAGGCATAATTGTCATGAATATTATCTGATGAACAGCACAAAGTGATTGTTGGAGGCAAGCTAACCTGTGCGTCAATAACATCATTATCATCAATAGCAATAAATAAACGCTCACTGACCTCAAGTGGAAAATATTTTCTCATCATTGGGATTTTTCTCCGGCAGCATTATAAATCAATAGATGGCGACGGAAAAAAGTCCTTAATGTCGGTGCTAACGAGAGGATCACATCCAGACATTGACCACCGAAATAAGCAAATGCAGCCCCCATTACGCCAAACAGATGACAAAACATAAATAACAAAACAACGTAGGTTAACGATGCGATAGTTTGCGCTATCAAAAAAGCGCGCTGTTTACCCGCCATTAGTAGTAATGATTGCTGCGGGAAGCCCAGCATCGAAATAACAATCGCGCCAAGCATCACCTGGATCAGGTCATATGCTTCGAGATATTTAACGCCAAATACCAGCGAAATGAGCGGCTTGCCGACGATCAGCACCGCGAGCGCCACCAGAATACCGATTCCGCCAGCCAGTAACCCTGACTTCACGCCTAACAACCACGGTCTGGTAGTGCGCGGATCTAAGCGCATTACCTCTGGATAAAAACTTTTACCCAGCAAACCCGCTGGCGTACCGGCGGCATCGAAGAATGTCATGGCGATTTTAAATAACCCAGCGGCGGCTGGCCCCAACACAATCCCCACCAGCACGGTGCTGCACGAGTTACGCGCCGACCAGATGGAGTGGGCAATGTTGGTTGACCAGACAAAACTCCATGCACCTTTAATGTGTCGGGCAGACTCGAACAGGTTCAATTTGAAGGCGTTATGGATATTTCTGCGGCGTAATTCACGCGCAGCAAACCACCAGTACATCGTGCCGCCAACCAGATTCGAGGCGTACCAGGCAATAACAAAGCCCGCAAAACCAAAGTCAAAATACCAGGCGATTACGCTACCCGCCGCGCGCAGAAAAGGCTTCGTCGCCTGCTGTACAGCAATCAAATCGAAGCGATCTACCGCACGCAGAATGCCGGTCGGCGTGGAGGAAGCCATTGAAGGAATGAGCGTGCAATAGAGCGCCGCCAGCCAAAAACTTTGGTCATCCAGACCTAATGAGTGAGAAAGAAATGGCAGTAAGGCAATGCCGCCGACAATCGCCACCGCGCCGCTGACGATATCCAGCGAAAAGGAAAACGAGACGACATTGCGAAATTGTTGGGGATTATTGTTGGTTAAGGCTGGCGTTCCGTACTGCACTACCAACTGCCATGTCTGAAACTTAATAAAATCGCTGATCGACTTGGCATACGATTGCACAATCACCAGTACGCCAAACATCGCTGGCGTCATCCCTTTACCAGCGCACGAGAGCGCCAGTAAGCCCAGCAAGGCGCTCACGACATTGCTGGAGCCTAACCAGGCGCTATTGCGAATAATGGTGCGAAAGGCTCCATCTGCAAACCAATGTTTGATGTTAAAACCCGCCAATTCAGCCAGACCTTATCGTTGATAATGAAAAATAGCCCACCAGCCTTAAGTTAAACTTCGGCGGTCAGAAACGATGGCAACCAGAGAAACCGCTTTCTGCGCCTGTTCCAGCACTTCGCGGTAGGGCGCTCTGGAATCAATCTCAAGAATTTTTGTGCCGTTATAGCCAATCTTCGACATAACGCCGATTTTGTCCTGCAACTCGGCATAGTCGTGATCTGGCTTGCGGGAGATGGCGGTATCAATATCAATGCCCAGACGAATAATTAATTCAGGACGATATTGCGCCATTTGTTGATATAAGCGCCGCTCGCGCTGTGCCAGAAACATGTTGATTTTGCCTCTGGCGCGTTCGACGCCAATCCCCGGTCCGTCATAATAAAAACCGGAAATTTCCGCCTGCGGGAAGCGATCGCTAACCACCAGAACACCACTTTTCGCCAGTCGCTGAACCTTGCGCAGATTCGCCATTCTTCGCAGAGAAAAGCAGTACATAATCACCGCCGCCCATAGCGCCGGAGATTTAGTTTTCATACTTTGAGTTTTCGAGGATTTGGCCGCCAGACGCCGTTCCAGCCAGATGCCAACGAGCGGCAAGCGTTTAATTTTGTCGCCGTCTTCGCCGGATAGCAGCCCCAGATAACGACGCTCAGTTTGCCAGTGTTGTTGCAGCGATTTAACCAAATCGGTGGTCAGCGTGGATTTACCGGTGCCATCGCACCCGACCACCGCAATCAGCCCAGGAATGTAGTTGGGTTGTGGCGCGGTTGTGCTGTTAACAGTTTGCGTTTGTAGTGCATCCATTCGTAAATCATCCCCTATCCATTTTGGTGATCAGGAAAGTGCGGCGTGAATCGAGCGTAATGAGGCTTGCAGGATTTCATCAGCAGGTTGTCGCCCGTCCAGTTCCAGTATCTTTGCGCCATTGAACGTCAGTTGTGGCGTAACGGCGATTTTTTCCTGTAACGCCGCCAGTTGATGGTCGGGCTTGCGGGAAAATGCCGTCTGTTCATCAATAGCAAGACGAATCAATAACACGGGCAAATAAGACGCCATCCACTGGTATAGTTTCAGCTCGCGTTGCCTTAACATTTTTATCCAGCCGTTACCGCCAGTAGTTTTTGCCAGTTGCGGACCATCAAAGCGAAAACCAGGCACTTCTACCTGTGGGTAACGGTCGGTAATCAACAGATAGCCTTGCTGGCTTTTACACAACATTTTACGAAACTTGTACGCCCGCCAGCAGGAAAGCAAATAAATAACCAGCGCGGTAATATTGCCGGGCGGCGTTGACGGCTTTTCATGCACATGTGCCGCTTTCCCCCGCAGATAACGCCCAAAAGGCGCGCCAATTACTGGAAGATGTGATATCCATTCGCCAATTCTCCCGGAAGATTGCCCGAGATAAATGTGTTCTGTTGGCATTTTTGTTGCCAGTTCATTTACCAGGCTTGCTGTGAGAGTCGATTTACCTGAACCATCACAACCCACAATGGCAATAACACGCACTGGCGTGGAATTAATTATTGACATATTACGTTGATTCACGAAAAACCCGGCAGCAAATAATGTATTGAATATTACGTGGTCGGTGCTCAGAATATCCGTTCAACCTAATTGTGACAATGGTTAATTGTGACATTGACCTGAATTACACTTTCATAAAAACATATTAATTAAATAAATATTTTGGACAGGTATTTAAATTTAAGGATATATTCATGCAGTCAATAACCCCTCCATTAATTGCTGTCATTGGTAGCGATGGTTCAGGCAAGTCAACGGTGTGTGAACATCTCATTAACGTTGTTGGAAAATATGGTGCCGCCGAAAGAGTTCATTTAGGAAAACAGGCCGGAAATGTCGGTCGTGCAGTGACAAAATTACCGTTGATGGGAAAATCCTTACATAAAACAATTGAACGAAATCAGGTGAAAACAGCAAAAAAATTGCCTGGACCAGTTCCGGCGCTGGTAATTACAGCGTTTGTCGCCCGTCGCTTACTGCGCTTTCGTCATATGCTTGCCTGTCGTCGTCGCGGGTTAATTGTTCTAACCGACCGTTATCCTCAGGACCAAATTCCTGGCGCTTATGATGGTACGGTGTTCCCACCTAACGTTGAAGGTGGTCATTTTGTCTCATGGCTGGCAAGCCAGGAACGTAAAGCGTTTCACTGGATGGCGAGCTATAAGCCTGATCTGGTCATCAAACTCAATGTTGATCTGGACGTTGCCTGTGCGCGTAAACCCGACCATAAACGGGAATCGCTGGCGAGAAAGATTGCCATAACGCCACAGTTAACCTTTGGTGGTGCACAACTGGTTGATATCGACGCCAATCAGCCACTGGAAAAGGTGCTGGTTGATGCAGAAAAAGCGATTACGGATTTTATGACGGCGCGTGGTTATCACTAGTCAAAAATGGAAATGCCCGATCACCAGGACCGGGCATTTTCAGGAAGGTTAAATCAACAGCAATGCTATCCAGTACAGACTACCAGACAGAAAAATCGCCGCCGGTAAGGTAAACACCCACGCCATCAGGATGCTGGTTACCGTTTTACGCTGTAAGCCTCCGCCATCCACGACCATCGTCCCTGCCACCGCCGAAGAAAGTACGTGTGTTGTGGAAACTGGCATACCGATGTAGCTGGCAAGGCCGATAGATACCGCCGCTGTCATTTGCGCCGCCATCCCTTGCGCATACGTCATGCCACGCTTACCAATCTTCTCACCGATGGTCATCGCTACACGACGCCAGCCAATCATGGTGCCGATACCGAGCGCCAGCGCCACTGCCATAATGATCCACACCGGAGCGTATTCAATGGTGCTTAACATATCGCTGCGCAGTTTTTTCAGCAGGTTCTGGTCTTCTTTACTAACGTCTGGCAGTTTCGCCAGCTTCGCGGAGGTATCAGAAATGCACAGCATAATGCGGCGCAGCTGGCTGCGCTGACTCACGCTTAACGACTCGTAGCTTTCCATATTGCCTGGCAGCATCGTTTTAACGCGCGCAATCGCATCAAAGGTATTTGCCGGATGACAATGGAACTCCGTTACTTGTGTGCCATCCGTCGGAGTCGCAGGCAGCGGGGGTTCCATCGTAATCAATTTCTGCGGCAATTCAGGATGCTGTTGCAGATAGTGTTCAAAGTTAGTCACGGCATCGCGGGTACGGGTAATTTCATAGCCGGACGCGTTCATATTGACGACAAACCCGGCGGGCGCAATTCCCACCAGTACCAGCATCACAAGACCGATCCCTTTTTGTCCATCGTTCGCACCATGCGAAAACGCCACGCCCGCAGCGGAAACAATCAGTGCGATACGCGTCCAGAATGGCGGCTTACGTTTACCTTTTTTCTTTTTGCGATCTTCAGGAATGCGGTGAATACGGTCACGCTTTTTCGTCCCGCTCCAGAAGCGACGCAGCAGGAAAATCAGTCCTCCCGCAATCACCAGCCCCACAATTGGGGAGACAATCAGTGAGGAGAAAATCTTGGTCACTTCACGCAGATTTAACGCGTCCATCACCGATGAACCGGTTAACATCGCATTAGTTAGACCGATGCCGATAATCGCGCCAATCAAAGTATGTGAACTGGAGGCCGGTAAACCAAAAAACCACGTTCCCAGATTCCAGATAATCGCCGCCAGCAGCATGGAAAAGACCATCGCCAGACCGTGGGTTGACCCCATATTCAGCAGCAAATCGGTTGGCAACATATGGACGATGGCATAAGCGACGCTAAGTCCGCCAAGCAATACGCCAAAAAAGTTAAAAAACGCCGCCATTACCACAGCAAGTTGTGGTTGCATGGCTCGGGTATAAATAACGGTTGCCACCGCATTTGCCGTGTCATGAAAACCATTGATTGCTTCGTAGAACAACACAAATGCCAGAGCAAGTAATAACAAAAGCCCCGTATATATATCAAGGCCAACAAATAAATTTAGCATATATTAGATTACGCCATTTTGAATTTACGAACGGAGGCATTATCAGTGACTTTCACGGCGCGGGCAAAGTGAAATATCATTTTTTAACGATAAAAAGAGTGTTATTTCTTGTGTATCAGACAATAAGCATTCATTCAAAATTATTAGAAATAATTAATACAAAGGCATTTCGCCAGTTTATGTATTCACATATGAAATGAATAAATAATAAAATATATAAACATTAAATACTTTGATTAATCCCCGTACTGATTACTCTTTATAATCAGTACGGGGTTGCTACAACATGTATTACTCTTTCACCACAATTAACGGTTCAATATCACTCTCTTTTTTGATGACCAGTGATTCATCGCCGCGCAAGCAGGTCCCGCCATAGTTGCCGCCAACGGTGAAAGTACATACCTGGATATATTTACCGTCCACTTTCGGCAGACACCACAGTTGCTGGTAGATGTTTTTCTGCTCGGCAAATTTACCGCTGGTCTGATCCAGCACCTCTTCATGATGGCTGACCAGGTCGATATTGCTGCCACAGCGACCAGCAATCGGCTTCACGGCATAACCGGTTTTCACCAGTTCATCATTAACAGTGAAATCAGTATCCAGCAGATAACGATGGTGCGGGAACAGCGACCAGAGGATCGGCAGAATCGCTTTGTTGCCGGGGATCACCGTCCACAGCGGCTCAAAGACCAGTACTTCCGGGCGCAGCAGAACGTCGATCAGACGTACTTCATTTTGCGGATGGCCGGTACGAATCGGCACTGCGGCAAACTCACGGTCACTGACTTCACGAATCTGATCAAACGCGGTTTCCCACGCCCAGGTTTTCCAGACGCAGTTAACCAGTCGCCCTTCCCCATCAATCAGTTGCCCGGCAGCATCCCAGCCCAGTTCATCCAGCCCGCGCAAGATACGCGTTTCAAAGCCAGCCTGTTGCAGCGCCTGCTCCATAAACTGGGCGTGATAATTCTCCTCGATATCTTTGTCCTGCATGATATGGACAAATGGACGTGCACGACTGTGTTTCCATGCGCCTGCCAGTTCGTTAATCAGCCCTTCTGCCGGATTGAAGCCGTTGCCTTTATAGCCTTGCTCCGTCCAACGTTCGAGGATTAAGCCCGCTTCAGTATGACAGGAGGCGGAATCGGCGTTGTATTCGTAGACCTTCAGCCCACGCTCATCCATACAGAAATCCATACGACCAGTGATCATATGGTGACGGCGACGCTGCCAGGAGAGACGCAAACGCGGCCAGAGGATTTTTGGAATGTCGAACAATGCCAGAAGGTTGTCATCTTTCAGCACCTTGTCGGTAGCGTGAAGATACATCAGGTGCAGCTCGTTGGTAGCTTTAATCAGCTCCTGCTCGGCACTCTCGGTAATGGTGTAATAATGATATGGATCCTGATTGATCACCTGACCGTTGGCCTGCACGTAGGCGTTTTGTAGCGGATCTTTTTCATCCAGCCATTTACCGTCAAACTGACCTTTGTTTTCCAGACGCGCTCCGCTGATTTTCAACAAATCGCCTTCAATTTGCGGCTGTGGCAAGCTGTATTCGGTATCTTCCGTCTGGATCATCCAGCCCAGAATGGTGGTGTCATCAAACGTGTCTTTGAGGGTATAGCAGCCGTTTTCTACCACCATCTCCAGCTCGCGCGTCCACTGCTGCCCTTGCGGCAACGGGGAATGAATCACGTTTTGTTCCGCAATACGGACTTTGTTGCCGTGCAATTGGGTAATGATGGCGACATGGCCGGTGTCTTTAAATTCTCCGCCTTTATCCCAGATAAGAAGCGCACCCGCTACCGGCGCACGCGGCGAGCCGTTAGGAAATGCCTGCAATGGCAGGATGTTGTCGTTAACCACTTCACGCAGGAAGCGCAGCGAGAAAATCTCCCACGCCATGCCTACATCAGTGAAGACCACACCGTAATTCAGAAAGAGAAAACGGCGAGCAAATTCAACGCATTGCCATTTGTGACCCATATATTCATCGTCGATATAGCTACGGAATACGGCGTCATCTTCGTATTCCTGCGGATCGAGAGAACTGTAATCTGAAGAGTAGATTGCTACACCACCGGGGGCGTAGCCCAATAATGTCCCGAACGGGGCATCCTGGCTGGTCGTTCCTTTGCTCATCACTTTACCTTTAACAATACAACCTAAGCAGTTGGCGTAATTGTTGTGCTCTGATTACCTGCTCAGCGACATTAACCGGACAGAGGTCTGACTTATCATACACCTCAACGCAGCGGCTGGCGCAAAGGGTTAAAAAATTCACAATCTGTACAGCAATCGAACTGCTACACTGCTTCAACACTACCACTCAGAAGGCAACTCAGTATGACAGACAATACTTATCAGCCCGCGAAAGTCTGGACGTGGGATAAATCTGCTGGCGGCGCGTTCGCCAATATCAATCGCCCGGTTTCTGGTTCGACGCATGAAAAAACATTGCCGGTTGGCAAGCACCCGTTACAGCTCTATTCGCTGGGCACGCCGAACGGTCAGAAAGTGACAATTATGCTCGAAGAACTACTCGCGCTGGGCGTCACCGGCGCAGAGTACGACGCCTGGCTGATTCGCATTGGCGATGGCGATCAATTCTCCAGCGGCTTTGTGGAAGTGAACCCGAACTCGAAGATCCCGGCGCTGCGCGATCATACGCAAAATCCGCCGATCCGCGTGTTTGAGTCAGGCTCGATTCTGCTTTATCTGGCAGAGAAATTTGGCTACTTCTTGCCGCATGATCTGGCAAAACGGACTGAAACGCTGAACTGGTTGTTCTGGTTACAGGGCGCTGCGCCGTTCCTCGGCGGTGGTTTTGGTCACTTTTACCATTACGCGCCAGTGAAAATTGAGTACGCCATCAACCGTTTTACCATGGAAGCCAAACGCCTGCTCGACGTACTGGATAAACAACTGGCGCAGCATAAGTTTGTTGCGGGCGATGAGTACACCATTGCGGATATGGCAATCTGGCCGTGGTTTGGCAACGTGGTGCTCGGCGGTGTGTATGATGCCGCAGATTTTCTGGATGCGGGCAGTTATAAGCATGTACAGCGCTGGGCGAAAGAAGTGGCTGAACGTCCGGCTGTGAAGCGTGGACGAATTGTTAACCGCACCAACGGGCCGCTGAACGAGCAGTTGCATGAGCGCCATGATGCCAGTGATTTCGAGACCAATACGGAAGATAAGCGTCAGGGGTAAGGGTTGGTGTTCGTCACAGCAAGCCATCCAGGCCGAGATAGGTCAGATAAGGCGTTCACGCCGCATCCGGCAATCGAGCACAATGCCTGATGCGACGCTCGCGCGTCTTATCAGGCCTACGAAAGCTAATCATCACGCGCTGGTAATGTCGTAATCCATTTGGCGCAGCGCGTCTAATGTGGCTTTGGCTTCATCTTCGTCGATGATGCTCATAGCAAATCCGACATGCACCAGTACCCACTGGCCCAGCAGATCGGCAGGGTTACCTTCACAAATCAGGGCGATATTCACGTCGCGCTTGATACCACATACTTCAACCTGCGCAAGCTGGTGAATATCTTCACCGACAGCCAGCACCTGGCCTGGAACGCCAATACACATTGTTAACTCCGGTTATTTCGATTGCGGACAAACGCGAAAAAGAACCTTTAGCGGGTGTTTCCCCTCACCCTAACCCTCTCCCCGGAGGGGCGAGGGGACCGTCCGTGCGCTTTTCAGGCATTGTCCTCAGTCTTATTCAACTTCAATACTTTTGACGATCAGCGAATCGCCGGTATCGACACGCAACCGCTCGCCGTGACAGATCGGACATTGCGCATCGTGCTGATGAATCTCCACCACCTGGCTGCAATCCCAACACCAGGCCTGGGCGGGTTTATAGACGATATGTAAATCGCACCCTTGCGCCACCGTTCCCTGGCAGACAATTTCAAAACTAAAACGGACGGCGCTCTCCTCAACGCAGGAGAGCGCGCCAATTTCCAGCCACACGGCGGTGACGCGCTTAACATAATGCTGCTCCGCCTGCCGTTGGATAATTTCAACGGCGCTCTGGCAAAGCGACAACTCATGCATTTTCACCACTCCTGCGACCAAACAGCAGGGCGCGACGCCCTGCGTGTGGTACATCCGGATTGGTGACCGGCAGTGAAAGGATCATTCGCGCGCAGTCATCCGTCAGCCGTTGCCCCTCTTCAATCGACATGCTGTGCGAAAGCGGTGACATCAGCGAGCAGGAGAGGTATTGCGAAACACCGTCCAGTTCGCCAACGGTAAAGGTCATGGTGCCGTAAGGCAGTTGCAGACCGATTTTTTCACTCACTTTGCGCAGCGGCCAGAGTTGATCCGGGCCGGGGAAGATAACTGCACTCAGCATCCACGGGGTGATTACACACCCCGTCCACTGACCTTCGAACAACGTAAAGTCGGAAACGTACACCGGCATTGAAGGATGCAGAAAAGAGAGATCGTGCATCGAACGCCGGGCAATTTCTTCAAACGCTGCCTGAACTTGCGCCTTCGGGGAGGTCTGAAAACCTGCTATCTCCTCAGCCATGAGTCGCCTCCCGTGGGATGGCTTCCACGCCTGACTCGCGCAGCGCAGCCAGAACCTGCTCAAGCGCAGGTTCAATCATCGCTTCTACCGTCGGCGTTAAGCCGATATGCGGCTCCAGCGATTCCGGGATCACGCCGACCAGAGTCAGCTTTTTCGGAAACTCACCGGTGAAACGCAGGGCCGACAATACGTCGGCCAGGCCAAGCTGATGCGGAGAGATTTTGTTGGTAAACAGCGCCGGAACTTCTTCATCCCGCAGGATCATCATCGTTCCCGGCGCGTTATTTTTCGACACAATGGCATCCGCAATGATCAGATGATCGCGATTTGCCATGTCGCCAAGCAGCTCCATTCCCGCCGTGCCGCCATCGAGGATTTCAACATAATCCGGCAGAATGTATCGTTGCTCTAACGCTTCGACAATCCGCACACCGATGGCTTCATCGGTCAGCAAAATATTGCCGACCCCTAAGACTAAAATACGCATTACAGAACCTTCACTGAAACCACTTCGTTGCCGTCGGCATCCACTACGTGTACCGCGCAGGCCATGCACGGGTCGAAGGAGTGAATGGTACGCACCACTTCCAGCGGTTTATTCGGATCGGCAACCGGCGTGCCTACCAGCGACTGCTCGTAAGGACCGACGTCATCATTAAAGTTACGCGGGCCAGAGTTCCAGGTTGATGGAACGACCGCCTGGTAGTTGCTGATGATACCGTCTTTAATAACCATCCAGTGAGAGAGCATACCGCGCGGTGCTTCAAGGAAGCCAACGCCTTTGAACTCACCTGTAGCCGGAATGTTCGGCTTCACGAACGTGGTGTGGTCGCCTTTGCCGATATTGGTGATCAGTGCACTGTATTGATTTTGCAGGATATCCTGCAATTCGCAGCAGTGAACAGTACGACCAATAATACGCCCCAGCGTGGAGTGCAGTTGCGCCACTTCCAGCGTGTTGCCAGTCAGTTTCTGATAAATTGCAATGATTTCATTCAGTTTGTTCTGGGTAGACTCGCGTCCTGCCGCCAGTTTCACCAGCATGTTCGCCAGCGGACCCACTTCTACCGTTTTGCCGTAGAAAGTCGGTGATTTCACCCAGGAATATTTACCGTCGTCAGACCAGCCGTCATAAGCCGGAATGGTTGTGCCTTCCCACGGTGCCTGCGGCGCTTCGTCTTTATACCAGGAGTGCTTCGCACTTTCCTGAATCCCTTTGATCAGGTATTCATCGGAATGGGAAGTGATCGGACGATACGAGGACAGATCCGCATTCTCAATGTAACCGCCCGGGAACAGGAAGCTACCATTTTTGCTGTCAGTCGGGAATTCCGGCACGCTCAGGTAGTTCACCGCACCTTTACCGCGCGTCAGCCATTCCGGGTAGAACGCAGCGATAACTGCGGTATCAACCTTATAAACCTGCTCAACAAAGTCGCTCAGCTTGTCGATGAAGGACTTGATGTACATCAGGCGCTCAAGGTTCAGCACGCCCAGACCGTCAAGGTTGATCGGGTTAGCAACACCACCTACTGCCAGGTTCTGAATGTGCGGCGTTTTACCGCCCAGCAGCGCCACTACGCGGTTAGCGTCACGCTGGCACTCCAGCGCCTGCAGGTAGTGCGCTACCGCAATCAGGTTCACTTCCGGCGGCAGTTTCATCGCCGGGTGACCCCAGTAGCCGTTGGCGAAAATACCCAACTGACCGCTGGCAACCAGCTCTTTGATCTTGTTCTGAACTTTGGTGAACTCTTCCGGACTGTTCAGATGCCAGGTCGAAACGCCTTTCAGCATTTCGGAGGCTTTGGTCGGATCGGCTTGCAGCGCAGAAGTGATGTCCACCCAGTCCAGCGCCGAAAGCTGATAGAAATGAACGATATGGTCATGCGTGGTGTGCGCAGCCAGAATGATGTTACGGATGTATTGCGCGTTAACCGGAACGTCGATATTCAGCGCACTCTCTGCCGCACGAACGGAAGAGAGCGCGTGAGTGGTAGTACATACGCCACAGATACGTTGCACAATCATCCATGCATCGCGCGGATCGCGGTTTTTCACGATCTCTTCCATGCCGCGCCACATGGTCCCGGAAGCCCATGCTTTCGAAACGACGCCATTTTCGATTTCGCAATCGATGCGTAAATGCCCTTCAATACGGGTTACCGGATCAATAGTAATTCTCTGGCTCATGCTTTGCTCGCCTCATGACGATTTTGATCGTTTTGTTTTAAAGGAGGAAGTATCGGCAGTAGACGAATGAGTACGATGTAAGCGCAAATCTCAATAGCCACAAAACCAATAGAAATCAACAGTTCTTCCCAGGTCGGGAAGTAGGCGTAACCGCCGCCCGGGTTGAATGCCACCAGCGAATAGGTCAGACGCCAGGTTGCACAACCTAACAGTGCGCTCAGTGCTGACAGGAACAGCATACGGGAATCATTGCGCAGCTTCGCCACACGCAGAACGACCAGCGGGAAGAGCATCAACAGGACTTCAATCCAGAACATCACGGAGTAGAAGTCACCGGCAAACGCTAAGGACAGCTTGTCGCGATAGATTAGCTCGCCAAAGCGCAGCACAATGAAAATCGCCAGCAGCACGCTGATGGTGTTGGTCAGCTTGACGAACAGGCTCTTCTCATCCGGGCCATTGCCACGCAGACCCGCCTGCACCAGCGAACCTTCAAAAATGACAATCGAGAAGCCCATGATGAACGCCGTCAGCAGCGAGAACAGCGGCAACATTTCATAGCTTTGCCACAGCGGATGCACTTTATAGCCCGCCGAGATCATCAACGACCCCATTGAAGACTGGTGCATGGTCGGCAGCAGCGCGCCGAGCGCGATGATAAAGAACATCACCTTGTTCAGACGCTTGAGCGACACCTTCCAGCCCAGACGTTCAAACAGCGCAGGAGCAAACTCAAGCGCCATCACGCCGATGTAGATGGTCATACAGACCGCCGTCTCGAACAGTACCGAGTTCACGTTGAAGTGACCCGGAATATAGAAGTACGGCAGGTTCCAGTATCGACCCACGTCGATAGTGATCGACAAGCCACCCAGTGAGTAACCGAACAGACTCGCCAACAGCGCCGGACGCACCAGCGGATGGTATTGTCCACGGTTAAAGACGTATACCGCCCACGCCAGCGCCCAGCCGCCACAGGCAAAGCCGGTGCCGATCAGCAGGTCAAACGCGATCCACACGCCCCACGGAAAGCCGCCGTTCAGGTCAGAGACAGAGCCAAGCCCGAACACCAGACGCTTCACAATCAGGAGCATACAGATGACGATTAACGGTCCAAAAATCATGACCGGTTTACTGATGATTTTGCCGCCCAGCGGTTGTGGATCATGACTCATGATCGTCTCCTCCGTCGTGATGGTCGTTTTTGGTGTTGCGACGAACCAACACGGTTAAGCCCGCCAGCACAGCCAGTGGTAGCATCATGCCTTTATACAGGGTGTGTTGAATATTTTCGGAACGCGCACCGGTAGAAAGATCGTCCAGCTTCGGCAGGTCGAGATTTTCATAAGGCACACCCGTCAGTACCAGAACCTGAGTACCGCCGCCCTCTTTCTCGCCGTACAGATGCGGATAATATTTCGGCACCGTGTGCAGGTAAGTGTCGCCAGATTTCAGCGTCTGACGCGGATAGTGGTATTCGCTGCCAGGCTTCAGCGCCAGGCGTTTTTTCGCCTCCGCCATCAGCTCTTCACGCGTCCCAAAAATCACCGCGCCCGCCGGGCACACTTCTACGCAGCCAGGCAGACCGCCTTTATCGAGACGTTCCACACCTTTCTGGTTACACAACTCACACTTATGCAGCGCACCAAACGGGTTGTTGTAGTCGTACTTCGGCACGTTGTACGGACAGGCGACCATGCAGTAACGGCAGCCGGTGCACACATCTTTGTCGTAATGGACAATGCCGGTTTTCGGATCTTTTTTCAGCGCAGAAACCGGGCATACAGAGACACAGTTCGGATCGACGCAGTGCATACACTGTTTCTTAATGTACGCATAGCCGTTCTCTTCCTGGTCTTTGTTGACACCCGTGCCGCTGGTCCACACCTGAATGATGTTATTGGTATACGGCGACAGTTTGTCGTTGTTCGACCAGGTCTGTTCCCCTTGTGGGTTACGTTCAGGGAAGTTGATATCCTGACACTTGGTGACGCAAGCCTGGCAGCCTACGCACAAGGTCGAGTCATACAACATACCCAGCGATCCCGGAATTGGCGGGCGGTTTTCAGCAGCCGCATGGCTGACCGACGGCAACGCGCCCGTCAGCAATGCCCCGCAGGAGGCTGCTTTAATAAAATTACGTCTGTTCACGGTTATTCTCCCCGTGAGTCAGCGTTATCTTTCTTTTGCTGACGACCCAGTTCACGCACCGCCATCACGCTGACACCGGCAACCAGCCCAACCACGCCGCCGAGCAAACCGATAGCGCCCGCAGAGACGTTGCCGCCTTCTTTAGCATTCACGTCCGGTTTTTGTGAGCGTGGCGTCTGATTTTCGACGTTGGCAAGCTGATGGATGCCTTTATGGAAGCCGACACCTTCTTCGTTACAGCCATAGCACGGGTGACCAATCGCTACCGGCCACACGCCGCCAACGTCGCAGAATTGCAGCGTTGAGCAGTTGCCGTAAGTTTCTGGCCCTTTACAGCCGAGGTGGTACAGGCACCAGCCTTCACGGTGGCCTTCATCACCGAACTCTTTGGCAAAACGACCAGCATCGAAGTGCGGGCGACGTTCGCAGTGTTCGTGAATCAGACGGCCATAGGCGAAGGTCGGACGGTTTTTGTCATCCAGTTTCGGCGGTTTACCGTAAGTGATGATGTGCGCAACGGTCGCAAGGAAGTTGTGCGGGTTCGGCGGGCAGCCTGGAATGTTGATAACGGTTTTGCCCGGCAGAACTTCTTGCAGGCTGACCGCGCCGGTGGGGTTAACCCCAGCTGCTGCGACACCGCCCCACGCGGAGCAGGAACCGATAGCGATAATGGCTGCTGCGCCTTCCGCCGCTTTGCGGATGTGATCCACAATCGGCTCACCGGCAACCATGCAGTAAATACCGTTATCTTTTAATGGGATGGAACCATCCACAACCAACACATACTGCCCTTTATACTTCTCAAGCGCGTTATGTTTGTTCTCTTCAACCTGATGGCCGAATGCGGCGGAAAGGACTTCGTGATACTCCAGAGAGATGGTCTCCAGCACGAGGTTTTCTACCGTTGGATGCGTTGCACGAAGCAGAGATTCCGTACAACCGGTGCACTCCTGCGCGCCAATCCAGATAACCGGCGGGCGCTGCGGGTTAGTGACCGATTCGGCCATCTCTGCGGCGGCTTTGCTACTCAGCCCCATGGTGGCGGCTAATGCTGCACAAAGCTTCATGAAATCACGACGATTAATGCCGTGAGAATGGATGAGGGTGTTATCTCCAGTCATTTATAGTTATTCCGTTGCGAAGACCTGGCATATATTTTGCCTCAACCGCAAAATCAATAATGCGATCGATGCGCCATTTACCACACATTTATTATGGTTATCATTGTCATGATACTGCGGCGGGGCGCTAAAACGAAGGGAAGAAGCATTAGTGTAATTAATTAAAGCAAGATAATACGTATGTTTGATCAATTTTCGAGGCGATAACCAGCCATAAAAAATCGTAATGTAGAACAGGAATTATTCTCACGAAAGAAATCCATTACCATCTCTTTATCCAGTCCATAACGGCGCGTCAGAATACCTGCTTCCCAGGCGCTGAGCTGGCGGTCACCGGTCTTTTTATACATCCGATGCGAGTAGCCTAATACAAATCCGCGCTTATAATCGGCACAGAATTTAGTCACATTAACCGCACTGTCGGCATGTGTTGCTTTTAATCCCGCCATTAAGCCTTTACCAAAATGGTTATTCATCGTTTTGCCCTCAAACGCTATATATCAACTTATATAGCGATATTTTAGGCAAAGAACGACTTTTACGCACGCTATTTTTTTCAGCATGTTAAGAATGTTATCCAGGAAGAGATAAACCCATCAGGAGAGATATTTGTCGAACCATTTCAGCGTCCTTTGCCAGGCAAGATCGGCGGCAGATTTGTCATAACGGGGCGTGGAGTCATTATGGAATCCGTGATTAACCCCCGGATAAATATACGCTTCATAAACCTTATTATTCGCTTTCAACGCTGCCTCATAAGCGGGCCAACCTTCGTTGATTCGCGTGTCCAGTTCAGCGTAGTGAAGCAGTAAAGGCGCGTCGATTTTCGCCACATCGGCGGTGGGCGCCTGGCGGCCATAAAACGGCACCGCGCAGGCTAGTTCCGGATATGCCACCGCCGCCGCGTTCGAGACACCACCGCCATAGCAAAATCCCGTAATACCCACTTTGCCCGTGGCTTGCGGATAGCGTTGCATAAACTCAATCGCGGCAAAGAAATCATTCATCAGTTTGGTTGGATCAACCTGCTGTTGCAGCTCACGACCTTTATCATCGTTCCCCGGATATCCGCCCACGGAGCTTAAACCGTCTGGCGCCAGGGCGATGTACCCCGCCTTCGCCACTCGCCGCGCCACGTCTTCGATATACGGATTCAGCCCACGATTCTCATGCACTACCACTACGGCTGGCGTTTTGCCGCTCATCTTCGCAGGCTTCACCAGATAACCCCGAACCTCGCCGTGACCATTTGGCGAAGGATACGTGATGTACTCAGCAACAATCTCCGGGTCAGTAAACTCCACCTGAGTCGCCAGCGCATAATTTGGCTTGAGCAAATCAAACAACGCTAATGCCGTCATCCCGCCTACCGCATACTTCGCCGCAAGGTTGAGGAACTCACGTTTCGAGATTTTCCCGTGAGCGTAATAGTCGTAGTAATCCAGCAACTCTTGTGGGAAATCTTTGGCGGTTAAACGCGGCATCGTTGCACTCCTCAACTGTTTTTTTTAAGCAAAGCATAAGCGCGTGTTTTTGCCCAGTTTTTCGTCACTCTGTGAGCCAGACTACGGGATACGCGCTGGCGAATCGCTAAACTAGAAACATTGTTTCGAAATTGAACGGTGGAAAGGAGAGATCATGGTCTGGTTAGCGAATCCCGAGCGTTACGGGCAGATGCAGTACCGCTATTGCGGAAAAAGCGGTTTACGCCTGCCCGCGTTATCGCTCGGTTTATGGCACAATTTCGGTCACGTTAACGCGCTGGAATCACAGCGTGCGATCCTGCGTAAAGCGTTTGATTTAGGCATTACGCACTTTGATTTAGCCAACAATTACGGGCCGCCTCCAGGAAGCGCAGAAGAGAACTTTGGTCGCCTGCTGCGGGAGGATTTTGCCGCTTATCGCGATGAACTGATTATCTCAACCAAGGCTGGCTACGATATGTGGCCCGGCCCTTACGGCTCTGGCGGTTCACGTAAATACCTGCTCGCCAGCCTCGACCAAAGCCTGAAGCGTATGGGGCTTGAGTATGTCGATATCTTTTACTCTCATCGCGTCGATGAAAATACGCCGATGGAAGAAACCGCCTCTGCGCTGGCTCATGCGGTACAAAGCGGTAAGGCGCTGTATGTCGGGATCTCCTCTTACTCGCCAGAGCGGACGCAAAAAATGGTCGAGTTGCTGCACGAGTGGAAAATTCCGCTGTTAATTCATCAACCTTCGTACAATTTACTAAACCGCTGGGTGGATAAAAGCGGCCTGCTGGATACCCTGCAAAATAACGGCGTGGGCTGCATTGCCTTTACTCCTCTGGCTCAGGGATTGCTGACCGGAAAATATCTCAACGGTATTCCGGAGGATTCACGGATGCATCGCGAAGGTCATAAAGTTCGAGGTCTGACGCCGAAAATGCTCACCGAAGCCAACCTCAACAGCCTGCGGTTATTGAATGAAATGGCACAGCAGCGCGGTCAGTCGATGGCGCAAATGGCATTAAGCTGGTTGCTGAAAGATGATCGCGTGACGTCGGTATTGATCGGTGCCAGCCGTGCGGAGCAACTGGAGGAGAACGTACAGGCGCTGAATAATCTGGCGTTTAGCACCGAGGAGTTAGCGCAGATTGATCAGCATATCGCCGATGGCGAGCTGAATCTGTGGCAGGCGTCATCCGATAAATAACATGTTAATAACGGGCGCGAGAACCGCGCCCGAATCAGATCAGTGATTATGGCGAGTCAGTCGGTCAAGATAGCCCATCACAAACGCAGAGAGCACAAACGTCAGATGGATAATGACGTACCACATCAGTTTGTTATCAGGGACATTTTTCGCATCCATAAAGACGCGCAGTAAGTGAATGGAAGAGATCGCCACAATCGACGCTGCCACTTTGTTCTTTAGCGACGTTGCGTCCATTTTCCCCAGCCAGTTCAGCTTCTCTTTGTTCTCGGAGATATCGAGCTGCGAGACGAAATTCTCATAACCGGAAAACATCACCATCACCAGCAAACCGCCAACCAGTGTCATATCCACCAGCGACAGCAACACGAGGATCAAATCTGATTCCGCCATCGAGAAGATATTCGGCAGTACGTGAATAATCTCCTGGAAGAACTTCAGCGCCAGGGCAACTAACGCCAGCGAAAGGCCAAAGTACACGGGGGCAAGCAGCCAGCGAGAAGCATACATTGCATTTTCAAGAAAACGTTCCATACATTCCTGTCGTGTAGTTAAAACGGGCAACAGTATATCGCAATTGAGTAAACAGCGCGCAACAGCAAATCAACATATACGTTAAACCGTTGTCGCATAAATCCGAGGTTTAGGGATCTTCCTGGTTCCCTTATCAACGCATCGAGAGCGTCTACCCTTAAAGGACGTTGAACCTGAAGGGAGAAAAACGATGTCTCATTTAAAAGACCCGACCACGCAGTATTACACTGGTGAATATCCCAAACAGAAACAACCGACGCCAGGCATCCAGGCGAAGATGACACCGGTGCCGGATTGCGGCGAGAAAACCTATGTTGGTAGCGGTCGCCTGAAAGATCGTAAGGCACTGGTGACAGGGGGCGATTCTGGTATCGGTCGTGCTGCCGCCATCGCTTACGCGCGTGAAGGCGCTGACGTGGCGATCAGTTATCTTCCGGCGGAAGAAGAAGACGCCCAGGATGTGAAAAAGATCATTGAAGAATGCGGACGCAAAGCCGTTCTGCTGCCAGGCGATTTAAGCGATGAGAAATTCGCCCGTTCGCTGGTTCACGAAGCGCACAAGGCGTTAGGCGGGCTGGATATTATGGCGCTGGTCGCCGGGAAACAGGTTGCCATTCCTGATATTGCAGACCTCACCAGCGAACAGTTTCAAAAGACCTTTGCCATTAACGTTTTCGCGCTGTTCTGGCTAACGCAGGAAGCGATACCCCTGCTGCCGAAAGGCGCTAGTATCATCACCACTTCGTCAATCCAGGCGTACCAGCCGAGCCCGCACTTGTTGGATTACGCAGCAACGAAGGCGGCGATTCTTAACTACAGCCGTGGTCTGGCAAAACAGGTCGCGGAGAAAGGTATTCGGGTGAATATTGTCGCGCCAGGCCCTATCTGGACGGCACTGCAAATTTCCGGCGGACAAACGCAGGATAAGATCCCACAGTTTGGTCAGAAAACACCGATGAAACGTGCCGGGCAGCCGGCAGAACTGGCACCTGTTTATGTTTATCTGGCAAGTCAGGAGTCGAGCTACGTCACCGCAGAAGTGCACGGCGTGTGCGGCGGCGAGCATTTAGGTTAAAAAAATGCCCGGTTGTGAAAAGCAACCGGGCATCATTTTTATTTCGCTTTAGCGGTTTCTTCGCCGACCAGACCTATCTTCAGGTAACCCGCCTGATGCAGCGTATCCATAACCTTCATCAACGTCTCGTAATCAACGGTTTTATCCGCACGGAAGAAGATTGTGGTGTCTTTCTTACCTTCAGTTAACGCATTCAGCGCCGTAACCATCGTTTCATCGGTGACCGGATCGTTACCGATAAACATCGAGTTGTCCGCCTTCACCGACAGATAAACTGGTTTTTCCGGGCGCGGCTGCGGCGTGCTGGTAGAAGCAGGCAAGTTCACCTTCACATCTACCGTCGCTAACGGCGCCGCCACCATAAAGATAATCAGCAGAACCAACATCACGTCGATAAACGGCGTCACGTTGATATCATGCATTTCGCCGTTATCATCGAGGTTTTCGTTAAGATGCATTGCCATAGCGCATTACCCTGCACGTAATTTTTGTGCGACACGAACCGGATGCGCAGCGGCGCTGGCTTCCAGATCCAGGTCACGGCTTTGCAGCAACAGCACCTGCGCTGCGACATCGCCCAGCATCGCTTTAAAGCCGCCAATCTGGCGCGCGAATACGTTATAGATAACGACCGCCGGAATCGCTGCCACCAGGCCGATTGCCGTTGCTAACAGAGCTTCTGCGATACCCGGTGCAACCACCGCCAAATTCGTGGTCTGCGTTTGCGCGATACCAATAAAGCTGTTCATGATGCCCCAGACCGTACCAAACAGACCAACGAACGGCGAAATCGCGCCAATGGTTGCCAGATAGCCGTTACCGCGTCCCATTTGACGCCCCACTGCGGCGACCCGACGCTCCAGGCGGAAGCTGGTACGCTCTTTAATACCTTCGTTATCGTCGCTGCCTTCTGACAATTCCAGCTCGTTCTGCGCTTCATTGAGCAAATGCAGGCTTAAGCTTTTGCTACCAAAATCAGCGGCGATATCGTTGGCCTGGTTTAAGGAACGCGCTTCAGCCAGCAGTTGCTGCTCGCGCTTAAGGCGACGCTTCTGATTGAAGAACTCTACGCTCTTACTGAAGAAGATTGCCCAGGTGACTACGGAGGCCAAAATAAGCCCAATCATCACGCACTTAACGACAATATCGGCGTGCTGATACATACCCCAGACGGAAAGATCCGTCTGCATTAAATTATTACCCACTGTGTATCTCCAGGACGCAAGTCACAAAATCTGCGCATAATAATATCAAAACGACGTCGAATTGATAGTCGTTCTCATTACTATTTGCATACTGCCGTACCTTTGCTTTCTTTTCCTTGCGTTTACGCAGTAAAAAAGCCACCAGAATGCCATTTGCGAAAATTTTCTTCTTTATGCCAATTCTTCAGGATGCGCTCGCAATTATTCATGCTAGTTTAGACATCCAGACGTATAAAAACAGGAATACCGACATGGCGGACAAAAAGCTTGATACTCAACTGGTGAATGCAGGACGCAGCAAAAAATACACTCTCGGCGCGGTGAATAGCGTGATTCAGCGCGCCTCTTCGCTGGTTTTTGACAGCGTTGAAGCGAAAAAACATGCGACGCGTAATCGCGCCAACGGCGAGTTGTTCTATGGACGGCGCGGAACGTTAACCCACTTCTCGTTACAAGAAGCAATGTGCGAACTGGAAGGTGGCGCCGGCTGTGCACTATTTCCTTGCGGTGCGGCAGCGGTTGCCAATTCCATCCTTGCTTTTGTCGAACAGGGCGATCATGTGTTGATGACCAACACGGCCTACGAACCAAGTCAGGATTTCTGTAGCAAAATCCTCAGCAAACTGGGCGTAACGACATCGTGGTTTGATCCGCTGATTGGCGCGGATATCGTTAAACATCTGCAGCCAAACACTAAAATCGTCTTTCTGGAATCGCCAGGCTCCGTCACCATGGAAGTGCATGATGTTCCGGCGATTGTCTCCGCCGTGCGCAGCGTGGTGCCGGACGCCATCATTATGATCGATAACACCTGGGCTGCCGGGGTGCTGTTTAAAGCCCTTGATTTTGGCATTGATGTTTCCATTCAGGCCGCCACCAAATATCTGGTAGGTCACTCGGATGCAATGATCGGCACTGCGGTATGTAATGCCCGATGCTGGGAGCAACTGCGGGAGAACGCTTATCTGATGGGACAAATGGTCGATGCCGACACCGCTTATATGACCAGCCGTGGCCTGCGCACTTTAGGTGTGCGTCTGCGTCAACATCATGAAAGCAGCCTGAAAGTGGCTGAATGGCTGGCGGAACATCCGCAGGTTGAGCGGGTTAACCACCCTGCTCTGCCGGGCAGTAAAGGTCACGAATTCTGGCAACGAGACTTTACAGGCAGCAGCGGACTATTTTCCTTTGTGTTGAAGAAAAAACTCAACGATGAAGAACTGGCGAACTATCTGGATAACTTCAGTTTATTCAGCATGGCCTACTCGTGGGGAGGATATGAATCGTTGATCCTTGCAAATCAACCGGAACATCTCGCCGCCATCCGCCCACAAGGAAAGATTGATTTCAGCGGCACGTTGATTCGCCTGCATATTGGTCTGGAAAACGTCGACGATCTGATTGCCGATCTGGACGCGGGCTTTACCCGAATTGTGTAACATTGCCAAATTTGGACAATTTTGCAGACATTTAATTGTGAATAGTCTTAAATTGTTGCGTCCGGGATCAAGGCGTCCCGGACGATTCAGGAGTACAATAGGCAAATAAAGGCTTAAACGCTGTTCCACAGGAAAGTCCATGGCTGTTATTCAAGACATTATCGCTGCGCTCTGGCAACACGACTTTGCCGCGCTGGCGGATCCTCATATTGTTAGCGTTGTTTACTTTGTCATGTTTGCCACGCTGTTTTTAGAAAACGGTCTGCTGCCCGCTTCATTTTTGCCAGGCGACAGCTTGTTGATACTGGCTGGCGCACTGATTGCCCAGGGGGTGATGGATTTTCTGCCAACAATCGTGATTCTGACTGCCGCAGCCAGCCTGGGCTGCTGGTTAAGTTATATTCAGGGGCGTTGGCTAGGTAATACCAAAACGGTGAAAGGCTGGCTGGCACAGCTCCCCGCTAAATATCATCAGCGCGCCACCTGTATGTTTGACCGCCACGGTTTGCTGGCTTTGCTGGCTGGACGTTTTCTTGCATTTGTCCGCACGCTGCTGCCAACGATGGCGGGGATTTCCGGTCTGCCAAACCGCCGCTTCCAGTTTTTCAACTGGTTAAGTGGATTGCTATGGGTCAGCGTGGTGACCGGTTTCGGCTATGCCTTAAGCATGATCCCGTTCGTTAAACGTCATGAAGATCAGGTGATGACATTCCTGATGATTCTGCCGATTGCCCTGTTAACCGCCGGCCTGTTAGGCACGTTGTTTGTGGTGATTAAAAAGAAATACGGTAACGCCTGACGTTTTTCACCGTTCCCGGCGGCGATGCCGGGAACGCCTTTAACTCCCCTGCATCGCCCGCATTCTTGCCGCATCTTCCCCCGGCGTCACACCGAAGTAACGTTTAAACTCACGGCTAAATTGCGACGCACTTTCGTAGCCGACGCGCATCGCCGCCGCGCTGGCCTTCATGCCATCATGGATGATCATCATCCGCGCCTTATGCAGTCGGTAGTTCTTCAAATACTGCAACGGAGAGGTGCTGGTGACAGACTTAAAATTATGGTGGAACGCCGATACGCTCATGTTGGCTTCTGCCGCCAGTTGCTCGACGCTCAGGTTTTCGGTGTATTTATTCTCAATCCGTTTCAGCACGCGGCTAATCAGGCTGAAGTGAGTCTGGCGACTGACCAGCGCCAGTAACGCGCCGCCGCAAGGTCCGGTCAGCACGTAGTACAGAATTTCGCGGATGATCTGTTTGCCAAGAATGCGCGCATCCAGTGGTCGCTCCATCACGTCGAGTAACCGCTCCGCCGCGCATAAAATCTCTTCTGACAACGTAGCGGAGTTTATGCCACTGGCAGCCATCGACGGCTGGAAATGCTCATCTTCACCAATGTCCATCAACAGTTCCTGTAACTGCAAAATATCGACATTGAGACGTAAGCCCGCTAATGGCACCTCCGGCGTGGCATAGGTTTCGCACTCAAACGGTAACGGCACCGTCAGCAGCAGATATTCATTGGCATCATAACGAAACACGCGTTCATTGATATAGCCGATTTTATGCCCGGAAAAGAGAATTATGATGCCAGGCTCATACATCACCGGCGTACGTGCGCCAGGGTTCTCGCCATACAATAAGCGCACATCGGGCAACAGCTCACACAAACTATTTTCTTTATTTTTCAGGTTATTAATTTTGTCCGTCAGCAGGCGGCAAATCTCTTCACGTTTCATATCGCGTAATTTCTTAAGAATAATGCGGCAATTTGATTGTGCGCAATTTTGTATCATTTCTCCAGTGCTCTGGAGAAATAGGCAAGACATTGGCAGAAATGAGCATTGAGAGCTGCGGCGCTGGCGACCACAATGAAAAACATCAGGCAGACCGATCTCTGCCCTAATATTGGCTCAGCAAAGGGAGCAAGTAATGAACAACTTTAATCTGCACACCCCAACCCGTATTCTGTTTGGTAAAGGCGCCATCGCTGGTTTACGCGAACAAATTCCTCACGATGCTCGCGTATTGATTACCTACGGCGGCGGCAGCGTGAAAAAAACAGGCGTTCTGGATCAAGTTCTGGATGCGCTGAAAGGTATGGACGTGCTGGAGTTTGGCGGTATCGAGCCAAACCCGGCTTATGAAACGCTGATGAACGCCGTGAAACTGGTTCGCGAACAGAAAGTGACTTTCCTGCTGGCGGTTGGCGGCGGTTCCGTACTGGACGGCACCAAATTTATCGCCGCAGCAGCCAACTATCCGGAAAACATCGATCCGTGGCACATCCTGCAAACTGGCGGTAAAGAGATCAAAAGTGCCATCCCAATGGGCTGCGTGCTGACACTGCCAGCGACCGGTTCAGAATCCAACGCAGGTGCGGTGATCTCCCGTAAAACCACCGGCGACAAGCAGGCGTTCCATTCTGCCCACGTTCAACCCGTATTTGCCGTGCTCGATCCGGTTTATACCTACACCCTGCCGCCGCGCCAGGTGGCTAACGGCGTAGTGGATGCCTTTGTGCACACCGTGGAACAGTATGTTACCAAACCGGTTGATGCCAAAATTCAGGATCGCTTCGCAGAAGGCATTTTGCTGACGCTCCTCGAAGATGGCCCGAAAGCCCTGAAAGAGCCAGAAAACTACGATGTGCGCGCCAACGTCATGTGGGCGGCAACCCAGGCGTTGAATGGTTTGATCGGCGCTGGCGTCCCGCAGGACTGGGCTACACATATGCTGGGACACGAACTGACTGCGATGCACGGTCTGGATCACGCGCAAACGCTGGCTATCGTCCTACCAGCCCTGTGGAATGAAAAACGCGACACCAAGCGTGCGAAACTGTTGCAATATGCTGAACGCGTCTGGAACATCACGGAAGGTTCCGACGATGAGCGTATTGACGCCGCAATTGCCGCTACCCGCAACTTCTTCGAACAATTAGGCGTGCCAACCCGCCTCTCCGACTACGGTCTGGACGGCAGCTCCATCCCGGCATTGCTGAAGAAACTGGAAGAACACGGCATGACCCAACTGGGCGAAAATCATGACATTACGCTGGATGTCAGCCGCCGCATTTACGAAGCCGCTCGTTAAGCTTTTTCCTCCTCAAACTTTCGTTTTCGGGCATTTCGTCCAGACTTAAGTTCACTACACCTCACCGGAGCCTGCTCCGGTGAGTTCATATAAAGGAGGAACGTATGGCTAATCCAACCGTTATTAAGCTACAGGATGGCAATGTCATGCCCCAGTTGGGACTGGGCGTCTGGCAAGCAAGTAATGAGGAAGTAATCACCGCCATTCAAAAAGCATTAGAAGTGGGTTATCGCTCGATTGATACCGCCGCGGCCTACAAGAACGAAGAAGGTGTCGGCAAAGCCCTGAAAAATGCCTCAGTCAACAGAGAAGAACTGTTCATCACAACTAAGCTGTGGAACGACGACCACAAGCGCCCCCGCGAAGCCCTGCTCGACAGCCTGAAAAAACTCCAGCTTGATTATATCGACCTCTACTTAATGCACTGGCCCGTTCCCGCTATCGACCATTATGTCGAAGCATGGAAAGGCATGATCGAATTGCAAAAAGAGGGATTAATCAAAAGCATCGGCGTGTGCAACTTCCAGATCCACCACCTGCAACGTCTGATCGACGAAACTGGCGTGACGCCTGTTATTAATCAAATCGAACTTCACCCGCTGATGCAGCAACGCCAGCTTCACGCCTGGAACGCTACGCACAAAATCCAGACCGAATCCTGGAGTCCATTAGCGCAAGGTGGGAAAGGCGTTTTCGATCAGAAAGTCATTCGCTACCTGGCGGATAAATACGGCAAAACACCGGCACAAATTGTTATCCGCTGGCATCTGGATAACGGTCTGGTGGTGATCCCGAAATCGGTCACGCCTTCACGCATTGCCGAAAACTTTGATGTCTGGGATTTCCGTCTCGACAAAGACGAACTTGGTGAAATCGCAAAACTCGATCAAGGTAAACGTCTCGGTCCCGATCCCGACCAGTTCGGCGGCTAACGCGCAAATTCTCCCGGTGGCGGTAATGTTCCGCTACCGGACTTTTCAGAAATCATTTATTCCCCTCACCTCCCGCCCGTTGTTACTCTCCCCTGCTCAGAAATGCCAAATTTAAGGACATCATCATGCAGAGCTGGAAGCTCTTAAAGCAACAAAGCATCTACAATATGGATAAACACGACGGTGAGGTGAAAAACAGATGAAAATAATACTTCTGTTTTTGGCGTTTTTTGCAAGCTTCACTACTCAGGCACAATCCCCCTCGCTGACTGCTGAACAGACAGTTCGCCAGATTTATCAAAACTATAAATCTGATGCCAGCGCGCCTTATTTTGGTGAGACAGGAGAGCTGGCGATAACATCTGCACGCATACAAAAGGCACTTACCCTGAATGATAATCTCACGCTGCCGGGCAATATTGGCTGGCTGGATTATGATCCGATTTGTGATTGTCAGGATTTTGGCGATCTGGTGTTAGAAAGCGTAGCAGTTACTCAAACGGATACCGATCATGCAGATGCCGTTGTGCGCTTTCGTACCTTTGACGACGATAAAGAAAAGACCACGCAAACGCTGAAAATGGTGGCAGAAAATGGTCGTTGGGTCATTGATGATGTCATCAGCAACCATGGCAGCGTCTGGCAGGCAGTTAATAGCGAGAATGAAAAAATACTGGCAACACTGGCTTCATTACAAAAAGAAGAGCCTGAAGCCTTTGTCGCTGAATTGTTTAAACATATTGCCGATTATAGTTGGCCCTGGACATGGGTTGTTTCCGACACCTATCGTCAGGCAGTCAATGAATTTTATAAAACCACATTCAATAAAAACGGCAATTTCGATCAAGAGATGCAAATAGAACGGCAATTTATTTACGACAACCCGATTTGTTTTGGCGAAGAGTCGCTATTTGCTCGCGTTGATGAAATTCGTGTACTCGAGAAAACTGCCGATTCTGCCCGTATTCATGTTCGTATTGCGCTGACCAATGATAACAGTGAAGAGCAGGATTTAGTTTTACAGCGGCGCGAAGGAAAGTGGGAAATTGCCGATTTTATCCGTCCTGGCAGCGGGAGTTTGCTTAAACAGATTGAAGCGAAAACATCCGCCAGATTAAAGCAATAAGCTGAATAAAATAAAAATTAATCGGAACAATAAATAAAAGGGAGCACGATATGAAAAAGATTTTCACCGTGGGAATACTCATTCTGGTAACCGGCTTATTAAGTGGTTGCGTCAATGAGCAAAAGGTCAATCAACTGGCGGGTAATGTACAAACATTAAATGCCAAAATTGCCCGGCTTGAGCAGGATATAAAAGCATTACGCCCGCAAATCTACGCCGCCAAATCCGAAGCTAACAGAGCCAATACACGCCTTGATGCGCAGGACTATTTCGATTGCCTGCGCTGCTTGCGTATGTATGCGGAATGATAAAAACATCCCCGGCAGCATTCAGTTACCGGGGATGTTTTACTTAACGACCTGTCGCCGCTTTAGGGCGTTTCTTCGCACCGGCATTCACAGGGCGAGATTGCACAGGCGACGCTTTCTTTGTCGTAGCAGGCGTCTGACGCTGAGTCGCCATTGGCGTATGTTTGGTCAACGCCGGACGGGTGTTACGGTTCTGACGACGCGCTTCGCGCATCTCTTCAATGGTTGGCGCAGGCACTAAGCAATCGCGACGGCTGCCAATCAGATGCTTTTTACCCATCGCTTCCAGCGCCTGGCGGATTAACGGCCAGTTTGCCGGATCGTGGTAACGCAACAACGCTTTATGCAGACGACGCTGTTTGTCACCCTTCGGCACGAAGACGTCTTCGCTCTTATAACCAATTTTCGCCAGCGGATTTTTGCCGGTGTAATACATGGTGGTGGAGTTAGCCAACGGCGACGGATAGAAGTTCTGTACCTGGTCGAGACGGAAACGATGTTTCTTCAACCACAGCGCCAGATTTACCATATCTTCATCACGCGTACCGGGGTGCGCGGAGATGAAATACGGGATCAGATACTGCTCTTTACCTGCCTGTTTCGAGTAGGTGTCGAACAGTTCTTTAAAGCGGTCATAGCTGCCCATGCCCGGCTTCATCATCTTCGACAACGGCCCTTCTTCGGTATGTTCCGGGGCAATTTTCAGATAACCACCAACGTGATGGGTTGCCAGCTCTTTGATATAGCGCGGATCTTCCACGGCGATGTCATAACGCACACCGGAGGCGATCAGGATCTTTTTAATGCCTTTCAGATCGCGCGCGCGGCGATAGAGGTTGATCGTCGGTTCGTGGTTAGTGTCCATATGCGGACAAATATCCGGGTAAACACACGACAAACGGCGACAAGTTTGCTCGGCGCGTGGTGACTTGCAGCGCAACATATACATGTTGGCAGTTGGCCCGCCGAGATCGGAAATCACGCCCGTAAAGCCCGGAACGGTGTCGCGGATCGCTTCAATCTCATTGATGATCGAATCTTCCGAACGGCTCTGAATAATGCGCCCTTCATGCTCGGTAATAGAGCAGAAAGAGCAGCCGCCAAAGCAGCCACGCATAATGTTGACCGAGAAACGGATCATTTCGTAAGCCGGAATACGGGCATTACCGTAAGCCGGATGCGGCACGCGCTTGTACGGCAGCGCAAAAACGCTGTCCATCTCTTCGGTAGAAAGCGGAATAGCAGGCGGGTTGATCCACACATAGCGGTCGCCATGTTTTTGCATCAGCGCGCGGGCGCAGCCAGGGTTGGTTTCATGGTGCAAAATACGCGAAGCATGAGCGTACAGCACTTTATCTGCCTTTACTTTCTCGAAAGAAGGTAACAAAACGTAGGTTTTTTCCCACGGTTTCGGGCGCGGCGGCTGCACGGTAACGGCTTTGGCTTCTTGTTTTTTCGGAGCCACCGGTTTGTTATCCGCACACGGCAAATCTTCGCCATACGGATGCGGAATAGGGTCGATTTTCCCTGGTGTATCAAGACGAGTAGAATCCACGCCGCTCCAGCCAGGCAGAGCCTCTTTCACGATAATCGCGGTATTACGTACATCGCGGATTTCGCTAATCGGCTCGCCCATCGCCAGACGATGCGCCACTTCCACCAGCGGACGCTCACCGTTACCGAACATCAGCATGTCGGCTTTGGAATCCACCAGCACGGAACGGCGCACGGTATCGGACCAGTAATCATAATGCGCGGTACGGCGCAGACTAGCCTCAATACCGCCGAGGATCACCGGCACATCTTTCCACGCCTCTTTACAACGCTGGGTATAAACCAGTGTGGCGCGATCCGGTCGCTTACCCGCGACGTTATCCGGCGTGTAGGCATCGTCATGACGTAAACGGCGATCGGCGGTATAGCGGTTGATCATCGAATCCATGTTGCCAGCAGTAACACCAAAAAACAGATTCGGTTTACCCAGACGCATAAAGTCGTCTTTGCTGCTCCAGTCCGGCTGGGCGATGATCCCGACGCGAAAGCCCTGCGCTTCCAGCATACGACCGCAAATCGCCATCCCGAAGCTTGGGTGATCGACATACGCGTCGCCAGTAACCAAAATGATGTCGCAGCTATCCCAGCCAAGTTGATCCATCTCTTCACGAGACATCGGCAAAAACGGTGCCGGTCCAAAACAGGCGGCCCAGTACTGCGGCCAGGAGAACAGGTCGCGATCCGGTTGGATCAGGGAGATAGAGCTCATTTTGCTTCCAGAAATGATAAAAAAATAATCAAAGGCCGGGGATTATAAGCCGGAACGAAAGAGAAATCGAAAGGTATTCCATACTCGCCCTCCTCGGGCGAGTATGGCGATTAAGGCACTGGATTAACCAACAACTGCCCAATAGAGCCGCGATCCGCCATTTCCAGTGTCTGGCTACCAAAGTAAAACGGGAAATGCGCCCAGGAAGGCTGACCGTAATAAACAAGCAGTTCCACTTGTCCATCAACCCAGACGGTATCTTTCCAGCCTCTGTCTTCCGGGAATGGCATTGCGCCATTCACGTTACGGATCTGGAACATCACACCTTCAATATGGAATGATTGCGGCTCGTCCGCGCGTACCGTCCAGCGTTCCCACGTTCCCTGCTGGGCAGCAACATCAATGCGGTTAACGTCCCATAGCTGCCCGTTGATGCCGGGATCGTCACCCAGACTAATATCACGGCTGCGAATCGGTGAACCGGCCATTATTTCAGTCGGTAACAAGCGCATCGGCAGGCTGTCAGTGACCAGCGGCAGAAGACCGGTCGGGCGCAACGTTAGCACCAGCGTGGAAACCAGAATGCTGGACGGCTCAAAGAAGCCACGAATACGATCAACAATGCTCGCCGCTTCGCCACAGGTGATAGACACTTCATCACCGTTGCTCATATCCACCAGAATTTCACGGCGTTCGCCCGGCGCCAGCGAAAGCTGCTTCACCGACACGGGAGCAGGCAGGAATCCCTGATCGCCAGAAATCACGTGCAACGGACGACCATCGCTCATCTGCAGTTGATAGCGACGGGAGTTCGATGCGTTCAGCAGGCGCAGGCGCACCCAACCGCGCGAAACTTCAACGTACGGGCTTTGTACACCGTTGACCAGCAGCGTATCGCCAACAAAGCCGCCACTTCCCGGTTCGTTGTATTCTGGCGTACCAAAGTTATCCAGCCGTTTATCCTGGATGATGACTGGAAAATCATCCACACCATAATGGTTAGGAATGGGCAGCGACTTGCTGACTTCATCTTCCACCAGCCACATCCCGGCAAGGCCGTTATAGACCTGCTGCGCCGTGCGGTTGGGGGTATTAGCGTGATACCACAAAGTCGCAGCATTTTGGCGAATTGGCAGCACAGGCGCCCAGTCAGCGTTTGGCGACATCATGCGTGCCGGACCGCCCATCAGTGGACCTGGCACTTGTAATCCAGCCACTGTCATTGAGACATTTTCTGTCAGTCGGTTGCTGTAAATCAGCTTAACATCGTCGCCCTTCCAGACGCGGATAGTCGGCCCCAGGTAGCGACCATTGATACCCCAAACCGACGCGCGCGTTCCTGGCGTAAATGACCAGTGCGCACGTTGTACTGTCATAAATAGCGGTTGCCCACGGCGAGATTCAAGCAGCGGCGGAACGGGCAGTGGTTGCTGTTGACCGGCTGCGCTTGCCTTCAGGGGGACAGCACCTGCACACAGTGCGATCCCCGATGCCTGAATGAACTGACGCCGACTGAGTGACATATTTGCTCCATGTAAAACTGGCTAAAGTAATACCGTGCAGGAAAACATCCCCGCAAAAAACAGATTGCCGACTTAAACTTTTCCGGCGGCTTCGCGCTCTGCGACTTCTTTATCGAGCTCGGCGATTTTTTGTTCCATTATCGAACGACAATGAGCAGCCAGCTCGCGAACCTGATCTTTACCATATTGACTGATGTCAATTGGCGGCAGCATTTCTACGATCACTAAACCATTATTCAGTCGATTAAGATTAATCTTATTCGAAGTCGTGGAAACACACACGGGAATAATCGGGACGCCTGCCGCAATTGCCGCATGGAATGCCCCAGTTTTAAATGGCAGCAGGCCGCGACCACGGCTACGCGTTCCTTCCGGGAACATCCAGATGGAAATACGGCGTTTTTTGAAGTGATTCACCACTTCCGCGATAGTGCCGTGCGCCTTAGTACGGTTGTTTCTGTCGATCAATAAGTTGCCGGTTAACCAGTACAACTGCCCAAAGAAGGGGATCCACAGCAAACTCTTTTTACCCACTGTGACCGTCGGCGGCTGCACGATGTTCGATGCTGTCACCATGTCATAGTTGTTCTGGTGGTTAGCAATATAGATAGCATTACCATAGCTTTCAGCATCTGCAGGTTTGCGGCACTCAACTTTCAGCCCGTACAGCGGCGCAAGGCGCCCAAACATATGCCCGAAGGTGGCTACATGCTTTGGATTTCGCGGGCTGAAAAGGCAGTAAATGGAGCCGAAAACACAGACTAAGATGCTGTAAATAACGGTAATAATAAGACGAAAGATATATAGCATAACACCCTCTGAAGATCTGAGAGACTGGCATTGTACGTCACCTGAAATCAGGTTAGGGCATTGTTAAAAGCCGCTCTCTGGAAAAGCGTATTGTTAATCGCAACGCATGAATAAACAACGGTTTCAAGGGAATTTTTATCGTTTCCTGGGGCTGATTACGCTGCCGGATGATGACTTAACGTGTCATCCGGCGTTCCTTACAAACGGGAGAAAGCCCCTCCGGCATGTTACTCTTCGCTATCGCTACTGCTGGCGCGGTGAGGTGAGTCAATCTCGACACGGTCGATACGCTGTAAACCGCGCATCAAGGTGCCACGGCGACCACGCTCACCAGTCACTTTCAACAACTCTTCCGGGCGCAGTTTAATTTTGCGTTTCCCGACATGAATAGTCAGAGTGCTCTGCGGCGGTAGTACATACAGGTGAGCCAGACCATCCTCGCCCCGCGCGGCTTCTGCCGATGGGATGTTGATGATCTTGTTGCCTTTACCCTTCGACAGTTGCGGAAGCTCGCTTACCGGGAACATCAACATGCGTCCCGCCAGGGTGATAGCCAGTAGCATATCAGAGGCATCTTCAATCACTACTGGCGGCATAACATGCGCATTTTCAGGTAAGGTAATCAATGCTTTACCTGCACGGTTACGGGCAACAAGATCATTAAAGGTACAGACGAATCCATAGCCAGCATCGGAAGCCATCAACAGTTTCTTATCGTCGCTTTCCATTAGCATGTGATCAACAGTGGCACCTGGCGGTAACGTCAGTTTCCCGGTGAGTGGTTCGCCCTGACCACGCGCCGACGGCAGCGTAATCGGGTCGATGGCGTAGCTACGACCAGTGGAATCAACAAATACCACCGGTTGGTTGCTCTTGCCTTTCACCGCCGCTTTGAAGCTATCGCCCGCTTTATAGTTCAGGCCTGGTGCGTCGATGTCATGGCCTTTGGCGCTGCGTACCCAACCCATCTGTGACAGCACAATGGTAACGGGTTCGGACGGCAGCATATCGTGCTCGCTCATCGCTTTCGCTTCTTCGCGTTCCTGCAACGGCGAACGGCGATCGTCGCCATAGGCTTGTGCGTCGGCCTGTAGCTCTTTCTTCAGCAGGTTATTCATCTTACGCTCGGAAGCCAGAATGCTCTGCAACTGGTCGCGCTCTTTTTCCAGTTCGTTCTGCTCACCGCGAATCTTCATCTCTTCCAGTTTGGCGAGATGACGCAGTTTCAGTTCGAGGATCGCTTCCGCCTGGGTTTCCGTAATGCCAAAACGCGACATCAGTGCCGGTTTCGGTTCATCTTCATTACGAATGATCTCAATCACTTCGTCGATATTGAGAAACGCCACCAGCAAACCTTCAAGAATATGCAGGCGCTTGAGGACTTTCTCCAGACGATAGTTGAGACGGCGGCGCACGGTATCGCGACGGAACACCAGCCATTCGGAGAGGATTTCCAACAGGTTTTTCACCGCCGGACGCCCATCCAGACCAATCATATTGAGGTTAATACGATAGCTCTTTTCCAGATCGGTCGTGGCAAACAGATGATTCATCACCTGATCCATATCCACACGATTAGAACGCGGCACAATCACCAGACGGGTCGGGTTCTCGTGGTCAGATTCATCGCGCAGATCGTCAACCATCGGCAGCTTTTTGTTGCGCATTTGCGCAGCAATTTGCTCCAGTACGCGCGCACCAGAAACCTGATGCGGTAAGGCGCTGATAACTACCGCGCCATCTTCTTTCTTCCACACCGCGCGCATACGCACAGAACCACGACCGTTCTCGTAGATTTTACGGATCTCGGCGCGGGAGGTGATGATTTCCGCTTCGGTCGGGTAGTCCGGGCCCTGAACAATATCCAGCAACTGGTCAAGCGTGGTTTTCGGCTGGTCGATTAACGCGATTGCCGCCTGTGCGACTTCACGCAGGTTGTGTGGCGGAATGTCCGTCGCCATCCCGACAGCAATACCGGTGGTGCCGTTAAGCAAAATATTCGGCAGGCGAGCAGGCAGCATTTTCGGCTCCTGCAAAGTGCCGTCGAAGTTTGGCACCCAGTCCGCCGTCCCTTGCCCCAGCTCACTCAATAACAGCTCAGAATATTTCGACAGGCGGGATTCGGTATAACGCATTGCCGCGAACGATTTCGGATCGTCCGGTGCCCCCCAGTTTCCCTGCCCATCAACCAGCGGATAACGGTAAGAAAACGGCTGCGCCATCAGTACCATCGCTTCATAGCAGGCGCTGTCACCGTGCGGATGGTATTTACCCAGTACGTCACCCACAGTACGGGCCGATTTTTTAAATTTGGCGGTAGCATTCAGACCCAGTTCTGACATCGCATACACAATGCGGCGCTGAACAGGTTTCAGACCATCACCAATAAACGGCAACGCACGATCCATGATGACGTACATGGAGTAGTTTAAGTAGGCGTTTTCCGTAAATTCATGTAGCGCAAGGCGCTCTGCCATATCGCTCATTAATTCTGATTCCTCAACTTATTCGCCAGCCTTCAAAGGGGCAATATTGCCGGAGATACTACATTATCTGTCGCGTCGAGTCACAGGAGATCAGTGTGAATAGTGCCGCCGGACGTACTCCGACGGCGATAAAGGCATCAATGTGCCTTGATATACAACTCTTTGCTGTAGACATAATCCTGGGGATTATGCAGCGGGAAACCGCCAACGTAAGGTTTAAGCAGTTTGATCAGCGGCTGATAGTAGATGGGAATGAGCGGTGCCTGCTGGTTGATAATGGCCTCGGCCTGTTGATACAGCGCATTACGTTTTCCCGCGTCGGTGGTTTGCGCGGCCTGGTTCAATAACGCGTCATACTTTGCATTTTTCCAGTGACCGACGTTCTCTTCACTATCGCTTTTAAGCGTGTTCAGGAAGCTGGATGCATCATTATATGTCGCATCCCACGACTGCCGCGACAACATGAAATCACCGCTACGCCGGGCATCGAGATACGTTTTCCACTCCATTGTGCGCAGCGTCACCTGTGCGCCCAGCCATTTTTTCCATTCGGAAGACAAGGCTATCGCCGTTTTTTCATGCAGATCGTACTTGTTGTAGAACAGTTCAAAGCGTAGCGGATGAGAGGCGTCGTATCCCGCCTGTTTCAGCAAGGCTTTTGCTATCGCGACACGCTCATCCATTGGCTTTTGCAGTTCCTCAAACGTTGGCGCACGAAATCCTTCTACCTCTGGCGGCGTCAATGTTGTTGCGGGCGTTCGCAACCCAAGTATCTTTTGCGCGATTAACGGCCTGTCGACCGTAAGATACAACGCCCGCCGCACACGGGCGTCATCAAACGGCGGTTTCCGGGTGTTGAAGTTGTAATATTCGCTGTTCAGACGCGGGATAATTCGCAGCTCGCCAGGAAGTGATTTCTCGATTGCAGGAATTTGCTGCGCCGGAACCCAGGTGAGATCAACCTCTCCCGCACGATAGCGGTTATAGCCGGTGACCGAATTATCCAGCGCCAGATACTCAACCTGCTGCAAGACAGTATGCTCTGCATCGCGGTATTGAGGATTTTTTCGCGCTGTAATCTTTTCGTTAACTACCCATTTATCAAGCACAAAAGCACCGTTGTAAACCATATGTTCTGGCTTACTCCAGCTATTGCCATACTTCGCAATCACATGATGCGGAACCGGAAACAGCGTCGGCCAGGCGAGCATGGTCGTAAACCAGGGAACGGGCTGCTCAAGCGTGACTTCAAGAGTGCGATCATCGGTAGCCTTCACACCCAGCGATGCAATATCCGCTTTGCCTGCCACAATAGCCGCTGCATTTTTAATATGCGACTGTGCCAGATAGTCAGCAAAAGGGCTTGCCGTTTTGGGGTCAACCGCGCGCTGCCAGCCGAGGACAAAATCCAGTGCCGTTAAGGGCTGGCCATCAGACCACTGTAAACCGTGACGTAAATGGAAAACATAGCGTTTGCCGCCATCTGACACCTCCCATGATTCGGCCTGAGCGGGTTGCACTTTGCCTTCACTGTCTATCCATACCAGACCTTCAAACAGATCCAGCACAATCTGCGCGGCAGTATTCTCCTCAACCTTTTGCGGGTCGAGCGTGCCTGGGTCGCTATGATTGTTGTAACGAAAGACTTGTTGCGGGGCGAGCGGTGTGTTGGCGGGAACGTCAGCAGCATAGAGAGGAGCCGCACTTACCAGGCTGACCAGCCATAATAAATTTCGCGTATACATGGTATTCCTTACCGGAGAAATTATAAGCCCGACAACAATACGCCGGTGGGATTGTTAGCTCAAACTTATAGCGAGTGATGTGGCTCACACTCCGTTAAAATATTTCCCGTCACGCCAACGGCACATAGACATCCGTTTCCAGCCGCTGCTCTGACATCCCTTCAGCCAGATTAGTGTAGTGAAACAGTATCGGCGCTTTACGTATTCTCTCGCCGCTTTCTGGCAGCCACTGACGAATGATCCCCCATACTGTGCGCGAAATATCGTCCAGTTCGCCAACATGACGAGCCACGGCATAACGTCCTCCGCCAAGCTCACTATTACTCACGCCATAACGATTCTCCGGAATCGCTTCGCTAACGCTGCCGCAGATATCAAAGCGAAACGCTTCCGGCGCGGTGCTGGCAGGATCATCCCAGGCGACGCCAAATGTCTGGCTTTGGTTAACAGGGGAAAGTCCCGTCTCTTTGCGCCACATGATAAATTTCGCCACGCTATAGTTGAGCAACTCAGGGCTACAGCGATGCGGCAACAAAGCCACGCGGGTTGAAGGGAAATTGATGATGTTCACGTCCAGTGACTGGTTTTTCATGTTGCCTCCCTGCGAAATTATTCCCGGGAACGCGTCCCGGGAGCGGTAATAATTACGGATTCACTTTACGAATCTGTTTAACGTCGATCTCAACAGAGTTCCAGTCTTTATCGACCTCCCCCTGAATCTCAACCGTATCTTTCGGTGTAACAGTCACACCGTTCCAGCGTTTGTGGTCGATATCGACATTGATAGTACCGCTGGCATCTTTGAACACGTAGAGATCGTCAGAGATGCGTTCAACGATATTGCCGCGCAGGGTTACCCAGGTATCATCACGCAGGGATTTTGCGTTTTCTACGTTAGTTACACTGCCGTTCGGCCCCTGAAATCCTCCGGCCTGATTTTGCGTTGCTGATGGTCCAGAAAAACCACCCTGCTCTGCTGCCATAACTGGTGCGCTACACAGAGCCATTACTGCAATTACTGCTGCTAATTTTTTCATGTTTGTTACTCCCTTTAATGTCTGTTTTCGAGCATTAAACAAGATACTCCTTAACAACTTCTTAAGAAAAAAAAAGAAAATTTAGTACTGTACAGAGCGCGTTACAACACGGTTTACTGACAACGAATACAGCTATCGCAGGGATGAAAAGATGCGAATTTTACTGATAGAAGATGACATGCTGATTGGCGACGGCATCAAAACAGGTCTTAGTAAGATGGGCTTTAGTGTTGACTGGTTTACGGAAGGTCGTCAGGGAAAAGAGGCGCTTTATAGCGCACCTTATGACGCAGTAATTCTGGATTTAACCTTACCGGGAATGGATGGTCGCGATATTTTGCGCGAATGGCGGGATAAAGGTCAGCGTGAACCGGTATTAATCCTGACCGCACGCGATGCCCTGGCGGAACGCGTAGAAGGTTTGCGTCTGGGAGCCGACGATTATCTGTGTAAACCTTTTGCCTTAATAGAAGTCGCTGCCAGGCTGGAAGCTCTGATGCGCCGAAGCAACGGGCAAGCCAGCAATGAGCTACATCACGGTAACGTAATGCTCGACCCAGGCAAACGTATCGCCACCCAGGCCGGCGAACTCTTAACGCTGAAGCCAAAAGAATTTGCTCTGCTGGAATTACTGATGCGTAACGCCGGTCGGGTACTGCCGCGCAAACTGATTGAAGAAAAACTGTATACCTGGGACGAAGAGGTCACCAGCAATGCCATCGAAGTGCATGTGCATCATCTGCGACGTAAGCTCGGCAGCGACTTTATTCGCACCGTTCACGGTATTGGCTACACATTAGGTGAGAAATGAAATTTACCCAACGCCTTAGTCTGCGAGTCAGGCTGACGCTGATCTTTTTGATTCTGGCCTCGGTGACCTGGCTACTCTCCAGCTTTGTCGCCTGGAAACAAACAATTGATAATGTCGATGAGTTATTCGATACCCAGTTGATGCTGTTTGCCAAACGATTAAGTACGCTCGATCTTAACGAAATCAATGCGGCAGATCGTATGGCGCAGACACCGAATAAATTAAAACACGGTCACGTAGATGATGATGCGCTGACCTTTGCTGTCTTTACTCACGACGGCAACATGGTCCTTAACGATGGCGATAATGGCGAAGATATTCCCTATAGCTATCAACGTGAAGGTTTTGCTAACGGGCAACTGGTAGGTGAAGACGACCCCTGGCGTTTTGTCTGGATGACATCCCCCGATGGTAAGTATCGCATCGTTGTTGGCCAGGAGTGGGAATACCGTGAAGACATGGCGCTGGCGATTGTCACCGGACAGCTCATTCCCTGGCTTATCGCGCTGCCTATCATGTTGATTATCATGATGGTACTACTGGGTCGTGAACTCTCGCCACTAAACAAACTGGCTCTGGCGCTGCGTATGCGCGATCCTGACTCGGAAAAACCGCTCAACGCTGACGGTGTACCCAACGAAGTGCGTCCGCTGGTCGAGTCGCTGAATCAACTTTTCGACCGTACACATGCGATGATGGTTCGTGAACGACGCTTTACCTCCGATGCTGCTCACGAACTACGTAGCCCGTTAACGGCGCTGAAAGTACAAACCGAAGTTGCGCAGCTCTCTGACGACGATCCACAGGCACGGAAAAAAGCACTGCTTCAATTACATTCCGGGATTGATCGTGCCACCCGCCTTGTTGATCAACTGCTCACACTATCGCGGCTCGACTCGCTGGATAACCTTCAGGATGTCGCGGAGATCCCACTTGAAGATCTCCTGCAATCGGCGGTGATGGATATTTACCACACGGCGCAGCAGGCGAAAATTGACGTGCGGCTGACGCTCAACGCACAGGGCATCAAACGCACCGGACAACCGCTATTGCTAAGTTTGCTGGTACGAAATCTGCTGGATAACGCCGTGCGCTACAGCCCACAAGGCAGCGTGGTGGACGTCACGCTGAATGCCAATAATTTCATCGTGAGGGATAACGGCCCCGGTGTGACGCCAGAGGCGCTGGCGCGAATCGGCGAACGTTTCTATCGTCCACCGGGACAAACCGCCACCGGCAGTGGGCTTGGGCTGTCGATTGTCCAACGAATTGCCAAATTGCATGGCATGAATGTTGTGTTTGGGAATGCGGAACAAGGTGGATTTGAGGCGAAGGTGAGCTGGTAGTGGTGATATTGTTGCAAAATTCGCAAAAGACTTTGCACATTTTGCTAATTTCACCGTACCGCTCTGTGACGTACTATAGTCGACAAACTTCTCACCTTGAGGATAAAAAATGAGCAATATCCTGATTATCAACGGCGCGAAGAAATTCGCCCACTCCAATGGTCAACTGAACGACACCCTGACCGAAGTCGCGGATGGCACGCTCCGCGACCTCGGGCATGATGTCCGTATCGTTCGCGCCGACAGCGACTACGATGTCAAAGCCGAAGTACAAAACTTCCTCTGGGCTGATGTGGTTATCTGGCAGATGCCTGGCTGGTGGATGGGCGCGCCGTGGACGGTGAAAAAATACATTGATGATGTGTTCACCGAAGGTCACGGTACGCTGTATGCCAGCGATGGTCGTACCCGCAAAGATCCGTCGAAAAAATACGGCTCTGGCGGCCTGGTACAGGGCAAAAAATATATGCTCTCTCTGACCTGGAACGCACCAATGGAAGCCTTCACCGAAAAAGATCAGTTCTTCCACGGCGTCGGCGTTGACGGCGTGTATCTGCCGTTCCATAAAGCAAACCAATTCCTTGGCATGGAACCGCTGCCGACATTTATCGCTAATGACGTGATAAAAATGCCTGATGTTCCCCGCTATACTGAAGAATATCGCAAGCATCTTGTGGAAATTTTTGGTTAACTAGAGCTCTGGCTTTAGAAGGAGTTAACCATGCTTACAGTAATCGCTGAAATCCGTACTCGTCCTGGCCAACATCACCGTCAGGCAGTATTGGATCAGTTTGCTAAAATCGTTCCAATCGTACTGAAGGAAGAAGGTTGCCACGGCTATGCGCCGATGGTGGATTGCGCTGCTGGCGTGAGTTTCCAGTCTATGGCGCCGGACTCTATCGTGATGATTGAGCAGTGGGAAAGCATTGCCCATCTTGAAGCGCATTTGCAGACGCCGCATATGAAAGCGTACAGCGAAGCCGTAAAAGGCGATGTGCTGGAGATGAATATTCGTATCCTGCAGCCGGGGCTTTGATGTTCCTGAAAAGAGGCTGGTAATTTTTATCGGCCTGAGACTGATGGCAAACGTAAGATTGCCTGATGCACTACGCTTATCGGGCCTGGCAGAGGATTGCAATATATTGAATTTGCACGATTCTGCAGGCCGGATAAGGTGTTCACGCCGCATCCGGCATGAACAACGCGCGCTTTGTCAACAAGTTAAGGTCAGTATTGCTACCGACTTTTAGTTTCATACTTCCGCCGTCTCTAAACGCGCTTTAATCTGTTCGTAATATTCATTATTAATCAGATAAAAGCGCATGATAAGTCCAGTTATCAGGTTGAGCACCGCTGGAACTATCGTCATTAATAAGCAGATCCCCCACAGCGCCTTCGGTGTTTGCTCAATGCCTGGTTGGTAGCCCATACAGGATAAAGCAATACCTATAAAGCCTCCCGCCAACCCCATACCGAATTTTTGAAAAAAGAGAATCCCGCCAAATGCCAGCCCGGAAACACGTTGCCCCGTTTTCATTTCGCCGTAATCCACCGATTCAGCAATAGATGCCCAATAGACGGGAAGCTGGATATCCGTCAGGAAGGTCACCACAATATAAAATGTAAAGGCTAACACTATAGAATCTGGTTGCACAAAATACATCGCGCCACCCACCACGAACGCCAGTAATTGGGTATAACGAAACATTTTTATTTTGTCATAGAAACGAGTAAGCCACGTGCAAGTTACCATCGCCATAACAGAAGCAATCACGCCTGAGGTTAAAAAGGGTGAAATTAAAGCATCCCCACCATTCAGATAATATTTTGCATAATATGCAGCTACAGAGTTACGAATAATCCCACCGAACATAATGACCGCGATGGCAACACCAAGAATTAGCCACTGATCATTTTTGACTAATAACCGAAACTGCGCGCTCATCCCAAGAGCAGGTCTTGGATGGTGGATACGTTCTTTTACACTAAAAAAACAATAAAGACATAAACACGTTGCCAGAATTCCCATTGCTCCCATTGCAATTTGATAACCCAGTTGTACATTATTCTTACCAAGATACATTGCAGATAAAGGAACAATAATAGTTACTGCAAACATCGCGATTTTTGTCATGACAAAACGAAAACCGTTGGCACTCAATCGCTCTTGTGGATCATCCGTGATCACGCTAATTAACGAAACATAAGGAATTGCGATGAATGTATATGTCAAGGTGAGTAAAATATAGGTCGCCCAGGCCCACAAAAGTTTCATCGAATAACCAACATCAGGCGTAATGAACATCAACCAAATGCTGATTCCAAAGGGTATCGACATAAAAAGCAACCATGGCCGATATTTTCCCCAACGCGTTATTGTTCTGTCTGTCAGCGTCCCTACAACAGGATCGATAACCGCATCAAGAATACGCACAGAAAATAACAGAATACCTAAATCTACCGGTTTCAGACCAAATATATCCGTGTAAAAATAAGTAATGATCATAGCCAAAGACATCATTACTATTGCGATAGCCATATCACCCGCGCCAAAACCTATCTTTTCATTTATCGTAAGTTTCATACACAGCACTCATTAATTATTTAAATTCATATTAAAAACAAATGTGTTAAAAATTTCAGCACATGATTTCTGTGAGTGAGGATAAATGCATTGGTAGATACCACAACAAACCATTAAATCATTATTGAACAACATCACACAAAAACCAATCTCATTTAACATCATGATTTTTAATTATAAATGTGGTTTTTTCTGTTTTATGTCACAGATAGTGAACAAGCATCATGCGTAATAAAAGCTAAAGAATGTAGAGTTGGTATCAACCACATGAAATGAGGCTTTGTCATGATAAGAATTTATAAAGCCAGTAAAGGTCAGTTAAAACATCGTGAAATCTTTGATGAAATAAAGAAAAAGATTGATAACGGTGAATGGAAAGAAGGCAAAGCTATACCAACAGAAAGAGAACTTTCAGAATATTATTTAAGCAGCAGAACAACGATTCGCAAGGCAATAGAAAGCCTGAAACAACGCGGCTATCTGCATAGTGTCCACGGGCAAGGGACATTTGTATTACCTGCTCGCAGTAGGGAAAATCATTTATTACACAGCTTTACTGATGATATTAAAGCTCGTGGCGGTATACCTGCACAGAATATTCTTGAGATGGGGTTGATTCCCGTCAGTGATGTCATCAGAAAAAATCTCGAACTGGATATTCATGTTCATACCGTATTTTACATTAAACGCATTCGTTATATGGGAAGTACACCACTGGGTATTCAAACATCATGGCTTGCATTAAATGACGGACAAGAAATAACCCAGGATGAGCTGCTGGCGACAGGTTCGCTCTATATTTTACTGGAAGAAAAACTCGCCATTAAACCTTTAGAGGCAACTGAAATTATCTCCGCCCGGCTTCCTTCCCCCCTGGAACGGACATTGCTGGAGCTGACGGCCGAAGATGTCGTATTGAGTTGTACCCGCGTCACGCTATCCGTAGAACGCAAACCGATGGAGTACGTTGAGATGGTTTATCCCGCAAGCCGCTACTCCTACAAGGCACGAATTACAAAAGATAGTTTTAGTGTGTAATAGAGAGAATATTGTGAACAAAATTGAAAAAAACGTTATTTATAACAAAATTTTAGGTTCGTTAGCCTGCGCAGGAATGGGCGATGCTTTAGGCGCGGCGACTGAACTCTACAGCATTGATGAGATAAAAGAGCAATGGGGTGGTTTTTTAAACGATTTTGTATCTCCTCCCGCCGATACTTTCGCTGGCTCATTGAAAGGTGTTGCTGGACTGATTACCGATGATTCCAGTCAAATGTATGTATTTTCAGAGGGATTAATCCAGGCTGGTTTTGATAACTTCACCAATAAGGATTGGTTGGCTTGCCTCCTGCGTTGGGCTGATATGCAGCCCTACGCAAATTACAAAGGCCCCACGACAGAACAAATCGTCAAAGCACTCAAAGAAGGTAGGCCAACAAACACCATTGGGCGCATTGGAACATCTTCTCGCCAGGCTCCCAATATCGGTACAACGAATGGTGCCGGGATGCGTGTCGCCCCAGCAGGATTAATCTGGCCAGGCAATAAAGAAAAAGCATGCAATCTGGCATTATTAACCTGTCTACCTTCGCATGACACTAATATTGCGATTGCCAGCGCATGCGCTATCGCAGCGGCAGCCTCCCAAGCCATGTTGCCGCAAGCCTCTCTTACATCATTACTGGACGCCGCAATCTGGGGAGCTAATTACGGCGAACATCTGGCAAAACAACATGCTCGGTGTGTGGCAGGACCGTCTATTGCCATGCGAATCCAGCTTGCAGCGGACATCGCCAGACGTGCTAATGATCTGGAGTCTTGCCTGCGAGAAATGGAAGGTCTGGTAGGTAACTCTGTCGCAGCTCACGAGTCAATTCCTGCGGCAATCGGCCTTCTGCTGTATTGCAAAGGAGAACCCTGGGAAACCATTTATGCTTGCGCCAATATCGGCAACGACACCGATAGCATCGCCACGATGGCAGGCGCAATTGCAGGAGCATGGCGCGGTTTTGATGCTCTCCCTAAAGACAAATATGCCTTTTTCCGTGCCGTAAATAATAAAGATTTCGACCTTGAAGCGACCGCGTCTGGCCTGACATTGCTTGCATTACAGGCACAGGAGAAATAATGAACATGTCAGCCCGTACTCCTATTATGCCATTAGCGAAAACTCGTGAGGAAATAGACACAACGGCGGCAGCGTTACGTCATTTGGCAATTATCTGGGGTGAATGTTTTTCTACTATTCAGCTCGATGAGTATGCTGTCAAACGCGTCTATATAGTGGGATCGGGCGACTCCTGGACGGTAGCACTGTGTGTCGCCGCATGGCTGGGAAAATATACACATCTGTCTTGTTCCGCATTGCAAACGTGGGATTTTCTTCAGACTGATTTAACCCGTTATCAGGAAGAAACGCTGATCATTATTCTCAGCGCGAGTGGCAGACCCTCATTGGCCGTTGACGCCTTCCACCACGCTGTATACTCAAACGCGCAAGTACTGGGTGTGACGAATTGCCCAGGAACGCCATTTTGCGCAATAACAGAAAATGTGCTCTACACATGGGCGAATAAGCAGGGTATTCCAACACAAAGTAGTAGTGTCACACTTTATGCCCTCCTGCGCTTAGTGCAAAAATTATGTCCAGACATAACACCACTGCAAATTGAAGAAGATTTGGAAGGGAAATTTAGACAGATTAATCGGCACTGGCAGCAAAAGAAGCGCCGTCTTTATCAGCAAAAAGAGATGACGTTTCTGGGTAGCGGCTTAAGTTGGGGACTGGCATTATCGGGCAGTAATTTACTTTCCTGTGGCCCACAGATTCGTGCGACAGCCCTTCCTGTGGAAGAATTCTATCATTCATTACGCTTATATCAAGTTGATGCCAGTCAGCATTATTTTTTAATACCAGCCACATCCTGCGAGTACCCATTTTACCTTGCAACCCAAAAAGCAATCATTGAACAGGGAGCAACAGCAGAATTAATCAGTTTTATACCTGACGCCAGTGAGTCCACCAATTTATTTCTGGTCATGCAGTGGTTATATGAAATGTGTTGGCATTTAAGTTCTGATTATGTCAACGCAGGCGGAAAACGCGTTAGCCATATGGAGAAATAAGGCTATGAAGAAATTTGATGTCGCCGCTTTAGGTAGTGGAAATATAGATATGTTTTTATCTATCCCGTCACTCCCCACACGTGGCGGTAAAGTGATCGGGGCACGCCTGGGCGAACAAGCTGGCGGCACCGTCGCCAACAGTGCCTGTGCGATGGGACAATTGGGTCTCGATGTTGTTTCGGTCTCATGTATAGGCAATGATCATTCGGCCTCGATCATTCTTGACGGATTTAAAAAACATCATGTGAATTGTGATTTCATTCAGGTAATCCCGGATTTAATTGCCAATACCGCGATTATTTTTATTGACGAATCAGGTGAAAAAACGTTGGTTTACTCACCTGGCAGCGATCATGAATGGGATGAAGAAAAAGCCCTACAGGCTATTGCTCAAAGTCATTATTTTTATTCGATGCCAGCCAATATAGAGAAATTTCGTATGCTGGCCCAATATGCCCATAGCCAGACGACAAAAGTCGTCGTTGATATTGAACCCCATATCGTTGCAACACCTGAGCGCCTTGCCAGTATTTTACAGCTTGCAGATATTGCGATTTTTAATTATGACGGCTTTATTCGTGGATATGCAGCAGAGCCAGATTGCGCTCTTCTGCATGATATACAAGAAGATTATCAACTTGATGCTATCGTGGTAACGCTGGATGCTCGGGGAGTGATTGCGGTCAAAGGCAATGAGCAAGTGCAAATCGGTAGTTATACAATCCCCGTTCTTGATACCACAGGCGCTGGAGATACTTTTAATGGTGCCTTTATTTATAGCTTAATAAAAAACATGTCTTTAATTGAAGCTCTGAAATTTGCCTCTGCTACAGCCGCAATAAATATTACCGCGTTAGGTGCCAGAGGCCATCTGGCGACGCCATCGGAGGTTAATCTTTTTCTTTTACAACACGACTAAAAATAGATATACACACACAGGTAAACATCATGAAAATAAAACATGCCGCTATTTTTCTGGCATTACCGCTGTTATGCGCAACAGCGCAGGCAAACAGTTTTCTTCATTATGCCGGCGAGTTTAACTTCCCTACGGGAGAAAAACAGAACAATGTCACCATTGCGGGGATTTCTGCCATTACATTTGATCCCCAAAAGAATATTTTCTACGCTATTAACGATAGCAGAAACAATAATAAGGAGGGAGATGCCAGCCTTTATACGCTAAAAATGCAGGTGTCATCCAGGGGCATTGAGCAAGTAAATTTTCTCAACCAACGTCCACTGCTTGACGCAAAGCAGCAGCCTTTCATGATCAATATGGTGGATGCCGAAGGTCTGGCACTGACACACAATGGTGAATCGTTAATCTGGAGTTCGGAATTAGGTGCACCACTGCGTCTGAGCACTCTTGATGGCGTAATGGAGAAGGAGTTTACGTCTTTATTTCCTGCTCGCTTTAATATTAGCTCTGGCAAAGAGAGTACCAGTGGTATCCGCAGCGGCAATGCCTGGGAGGGCCTGACGCTTACACCTGATGGTAAATCACTTTTTATCGCCGTTGAAAGTAGTCTTAAGCAGGATGGACCTATTGCAAGCCCAATAAATTCAGGCACATCACGCTTACTGCAATTTTCTATGGATGCAGACGGTCAACCTTCAACGCAATTGCATGAATATCTCTATATTACTGATCCTGTTCCGCAAGTGAGTGAATTCGGTATTAATGATAATGGCGTATCCGAGATCCTGGCGTTGAATGATCACCAATTATTGGTCATCGAACGTTCCGGCAGGAACGTCAGTGCTGGGTTCAATGACTGGGATTACTCCGTCAGAGTTTATATGGTGGATTTAAATACCGCGAGCGATATCAAGAATATTGACAGTCTACAAGACTGGCCCAATAAATCCACGTTACAACCCGTCAGTAAAAAATTGTTGATCGATTTTGCCGATTACACTTCATCAGCGGATTGTATTGAAGGGGTAACATTCGGTCCTGAAATTGATGGGCATACATCATTAATATTTGTATCAGATAACAATTTCCAGCCTCATCAACAGACAAAATTCTATTTATTCATCGATAAGGAAAACAAACTTAAAATTTAGAATCAAACCACAGATATAAAAATTCTGACACCTGGAATTATCAGATGGTGTATTCAGCCACCAAAAATATATTTTATTCTGAAAGGGAATATTATGAACTCTTATCTTAAATTATCACTCGTAGGAATAATAACGTTATCTGGCTTTTCGCCTACGCTCACCTATGCAGAACAACCGCATGGATTTATTGATTATCGCCATGAGTATCTCGATGATACTCGCACTCACGCGGACCGTGTCGAATTTGGTACGTTTTTTAGCAACGGTATCGGCCTGATGGGGGAATTACGCTATAACACCGATGAAGGTGATAAAGATAAGTGGGACCCCTCACAATTTGGCAATAACGGAACAGGATTATCTGTCGTTTACCGCTTTAAGCCGCTGGATGACAAAAAGTTCTGGTTAGAACCCATGTTCTGGCTTGATACCACACAATATTGGTCAACTTACGAATATGGTCTTTCTGCTGGTTATGATTTCAGCAAAGAGTGGAAGGTTTCGGGTCGTTTTCGTTATGACATGGATAAAGCCACCGATAAATCTAAAGGTTATGGCAATGATGATCGTAATAACCGCCGTTACGATGTGTGGATCGATTATCGACCACAAAACACCAACTTCCAATATCAGTTAAACCTGGTCTATTACAATAATGGTTATTTAACCTGGAATGATGGTCATACAAACTACACTGCATCATTTAAAGTGGGGTATAAAATGGGATCATGGATACCTTATATGAGTGTTGCGGATTATAAAGGTGTGGATAAAACATCAAGCAATCGCCAAATCCGTTGGCGCTGGGGTCTGACCTATACTTTCTAATCTGGAATAAAAAAATGAATAATAAATTTAAAATCACCCTCTGGATGATGCTCTCTGCCCTACCTGCTTTATCTTGTGCACAGGTAAAAAATATAGTCACTAGCGAATATAGTACAGTCAATAAAATCATAACAGAAAAGGAAACTCTCTATCCTCCCAATAAGATATTATTAGTTTTTGATATTGATAATACGTTATTAACGAGTGGCACACGTATTGGCGGTGATATCTGGTATCAATGGCAAACCGGCAAACTACCGTTAAAACCAGATAGCTCACAAAAAGTTCCTTGCCTGTATGAAAATGCAATCAGTATGCTTTATGAACTTAGCCCTATGCAGCTTACCGAGTCACAGTTACCGGCGATGTTAAAACAATGGCAACAGAAACATACCGCCTTTGCTCTGACATCCAGGGCGCCAGATACACTCTTTCCAACATTACGTGAACTAAAGCGAAACGGCATTGATTTTTCTTCTTCCGCACTCAGGAAAAAAGAGGATGCTTTGCCACCCTTTGAAAAAGGAAAACTTAAACGCTCATGGTTGTACAGCCAGGGGATATTTTTTTCTTCCGGACAAGATAAAGGCGTAATTCTCGACTTTATGCTGGATAAAATGGAGAACAAATATGACGCGATTGTGTTTGTCGATGACGGACAAGCAAACATTAATGCGATGACGAAAATGTTTTCTACGGAAAAATGGTTCTCCACGGATTTTACCGTTATTCATTATACAAAAATAGAAAGCGATTTAATTAAGCAACAAGGGGCAGTCATTACACTCGCACAAACAGATATAATGAGTACCGACTGGAAGATGCTCTCTGGTTCACTGGCCAGTATATTTCCTGATCGACATAAATTGTGTCCGATCAACTAGCCCCCCCTGACAAAATGTCAGTCTTACCGGGATAATTATCATCAGGCATCTGAAATGGCTGCACCCGGTCAGCCATTCTTTCTTCCCGTTTTCAAACCCCGATGGAAATCGTTAATTCGCTTAATGGTTTTAACCGCACGCTGCGGCACTGCGGAAGCCACCGACCAGACAATCATTTCCAGGCACAACAATACCGTACCATGTAGCGGCGTTTTCCCCTTTTCATCGCCGCGCGGAACATGAATCACGATACTGACGTCTTTGCTAAAACGCGAATCCAGAGCGTTTGTCAGCAAAATAACAGGGATCCCCAGCCGTCTTGCTTCACGCAGCGTTGTCAGTCCTTCCCGGTGTGCGGATTTTTGCGCCATCATGATCAATACATCACCACGCTGAAGCGCGATCAGTTGCTCGGCAAGGCCAATACCAGTACGGTTTAGCGCCGTGGCGGGTAAGCCAATACGATTGAATAACCGTGCAGTATAGTCCGCCAGAATACCCGAAGCGCCAATGCCAAAAATAACAACTTGCCGCGCCTGCACCAGCATAGCTACCGCTTGTGCAAGCGCATGGCGGTTTTCAGGCTCTGACAGGACATTACAGGTATACAAATGCCCTTCAAGAACAAAATCGATTGCGGTGTTAACATCACTCGTCAAGTTACTCACCGTCGTAGACATCTTTTCGCTGGAACTAAGAGCAGGACCAAGCCACTGTTCCAGAGTGCGTTTCAGATCTCGTAGCCCCGCAAACCCCAGGGCCTGTATAGCCCGAATCACTGTGGCATCAGAAGTGTTCAATGTGGTCGCAATTTCCATCGCCGTTTGCTCGAGTACCACTTCACGATGTTCATTAATGTAGCTGGCGACGGCTCTTAACCCAGGCGTTAACTGACTCGCGCGAGTACGAAAACGCTCACCAAAAATATCAACTCGTGTTTTGTCTTTCTGAATCATTTGGCCTCCGGTAGAGCTCGCCCTGCAATTTGTGATTGTATCTGCGCGGCTATCAGCCCCAGCGATGCAAAGGAGTTAGAAATCGCCTCTTCACGAGAAATCAGCACATAGCGCCCGGAACGACAGGCCGTCAGAAACTGACACCATCCCGGCATGACTTTTTCCATTGCTGCCAGCTCATCCTGAGGTTTACCACCGGTGTCACCACGCCAGGTTGCAAAAACAAAATCGGCATCCAGTTCAGGCAAACGCTCCGCGCTCACATCCATTCGCCCACCTTCAGGAATGCTCTCAATCAGCGGCGGAAAGCGAAAACCAGCATCGCGTAATACACGCCCCAGCGAATGATAGCTATGCATCACATTAATTTTTCCCTGATTTGCCTGAATCACCGATACCGTTATTTGTTGGCTGTCCAGCGTCGCCTTCAGCGCATTGATTTGTGCCTGATAGCGGCGTTCAAGTATCGCTAGCCGCGCCTGCGTTCCTGTAAGTTCTGCCAGCTTGCGGTAGATTTCTGGCGCGCCCCCTTTGAGATGATCAATGCTCACCGTGGGCGCAATTTTTTCCAGTTGTTCAATGGGCGTATTACGGGTCGGTTCTGTGATGATCAGATCAGGCTTTGCCGCCACAATCGCTTCAATATCAATATCAGCAGTTCCAATAAAGGCTATCGATGAATTATCGAAGTCGACGCCTGTCAGTAACGCGCCTGATCGAATGAAATGGCTACCATCAGGCCGTGTTCGCCCGTGGCTGGCGACAGGAGGTACACCGAGTTCAATCAGAGGAATAGTGATATCAAGGTCGTGTAAAGAGACAATTCTCTTTGGATGTGCAGGAACAGTGACTTTGCGCCCTAAATCATCAGTAAAGACCTGAACCGGTTCTGTTGCACGGGCAAAAAATGACAACAGTATTAGCAGAGAAAAAAATAAACGCATATAACTCCCGTTAAAAACTGTTCCTGCGCTGCCAGAGCAGTAGTAAAAAGAATGGTCCACCAATCAGTGAAATAATGATTCCGGCTGGCAGTTGCAAAGGCAAAAAAGCCAAACGACCAAGGCTATCCGCCAGGATAACTAATAACGCCCCCGATACTGCGCTCCCCAGCAGTAATGTCGTCTGCCCGCCACGCAGAATAAAACGTGATATATGCGGTGCTATCAATCCGACAAAACCGATGTTACCAACACATGAAACGCAGACAGCTGTCAGGATTATTGGTGCGGCTACACGCAATAACGCCAGACGGGAACTATTCACACCTAACCCGGTTGCAATCTGATGACCAAGCAGAGCGATATCCGCAGTCCGGGCGGTGAACAGCAATAAAAGAGCGGCTGGCACCATCCAACAGGCTGAAATACCGACTAACATCCAGTTGGCTGCATGAAGGCTTCCCGATAACCACATCAATGCAGTTTGTACATCACGAACATCTGCTGTGGTCATAAATACACCGATCCCGGCGGCGAAAAACCAGGACACGCCAATGCCTATCAGAACAAATCGCGGGCGAGAAATATCGCGCGCGCAAAAAATCACGATTAAAGCTACCAACAAGCCACCAGCAAGACCAGCCACTGGACGCCAGAACATTCCCAGCATTGGAAACTGGAAAATCAGCCACAGCACAGCCACGCTACATCCTTCTTTAACGCCGATTAAACCGGGATCGGCAAGGCCGTTACGCGCAATGGATTGCATTGCGGCTCCAGCCATACCTAACATGGCCCCGCATAGCAATGCCATGATGACTCTTGGCAAGCGGATATCCTGCACAATATAACGTGCGTCTGTACTTACGTTTTCTGGAGCAAACAACGCTCGCCCGACTTCCGATGCCGGGACGGAGAAAGTGCCATGCATCAAACCGAATATCAGTATTCCAACCGCAAACAGAGACAGCCCACTAAGCAACACCAGGTTTTTAGGGCGCACCAGTGTCGAAAACTTACCAACACGTAGTGGGCGTAGTCCGACGTTCATTATCCGACTCATTTGAACATCCTCGTCGCCATAATGACAAAAACGGGCGCACCAACTAACGCCGTCATGACACCGGTCGCTAACTCATGGGGCGTGAAAAGCGTCCGGGCAATAATATCTGCCAGTAATAACAAAAGGGCGCCGACACAAGCTGAAAGAGGTAGCAGAACGCGCAGATCCGTTGATACCAGGCGCCTGACAATCTGCGGTACTAGCAAGCCGACAAAGCCAATGGGGCCAGCTATCGATACGGCAGCACCGCAAAGCAACGCGATCGCGATCAAAGTGAATGTCCGCGTGCGTAGTACCGAGACACCCAGCCCCTGCGCCATACGATCGCCCAGTGCCAACATGTTAAGAGAGGGAGCAAGGTAAAGGGCTAATACAAATCCCCCCAAAGAAAACCAGGCGGACGTACCAAGCGTCGCCCAATCCTGCCCCGCTAAATCACCTGCTAACCATGTCCGCATCGCCAGCAACGTTTGCTCGTCAAGAATCAGGATTGCAGCCGTTATTGAGGAAACAAACGCCGATAGCGCCACGCCGCATAAAGTAACTTTCATTGGCGTTAACCCTGAACGCCCTGCGGAGGAAAGCAGCAATATCAACAGGAACAATAACGCGCCTCCCGCAGATGCCAGCAGTGGGCGCCCAACAGGAAAGGCCAGTCCAAGCGCGCTGGCGGCAACGACAGCCAGGGCGGCGCCGGCATTTAAGCCTAAAATATGTGGTTCCCCCAATGGGTTACGAATGACAGCCTGCAACAAAGCACCAGCAACGCCAAGAGAAGCACCAGTCAGCAATGCTGCCGCTAAACGCGGCAAACGGAGTCTTACAATTACGTTGTGATCGAAGTTTTGCGGTTCAAAATGAAGAAATGCCTGCAACACCGTTTGTGGTGCAATAAATCGGGCACCAATCCCTGGATATACCACGCATCCCACCAGCAGTAAGGCGAAGAAAAATACAGTAACCAGCCCCGCGCGCATCATACTTTTTCTACACAACGAAACGGCATGAAAAACGGTTTCCCCGTCAGAGGATTTATTGATGCGTGAACATCAACGTCAAAGACAGCTTTTACCAGCTCAGGCGTGCAATGCTCCCCCTCATTCAATACACGCACCACTTTTCCCTGGCGTAAAAATATCAACGTATCACCATAATTCACGGCAAAATTCAGATCATGCAACACCACGACGACTGTACGCCCGTGATGACGCGTTAAATCATGTAATAACTCAAGAATTTCAACCTGATAACGTAAATCAAGCCAGGTTGTGGGTTCATCCAGCAGGATATAAGGCGTCTTTTGCGCCAACACCATCGCAATCCAGCAGCGCTGGCGCTGCCCACCAGAGAGTTTTTCAACCGGTAAATGTGCAAACTCCTGCGTACCGGTTAATTTCAGTGCCTCTTCTACCGCCTGCTCGTCGGCGTCGCTCCATTGACGTATGAAATTTTGCCAGGGAAAACGCCCACGCGACACCAGTTCATAAACGGTTAAGCCCTCCGGCAATAATGGCGACTGCGGCAAGATCCCAAGTCTACGGGATAACGCTTTCGTTGGTTGCTCGTGAATCGCTTTACCATCCAGCAATATAGAGCCGCCCATAGGCTGCAAGATACGTGCAATGGTGCTGAGCAACGTCGACTTTCCACAACCGTTTGCCCCAACCAGAACGGTCATTTTTTCTGTGGGAACGGAGAAAGAAACACCATCAACAATGATTTTCTTGTGATACCCGGCAGAAACATTGTCGAGGATCAGCCCCTGCCCTTTTGCGTTATGTGCCACGTGTACGCCAACTTAATCAAAGACAAACAAAAATAAAACTCATTCTCCTTTGAGAGTTTGACGCCACAAAATGTAGTAGTCAAGAAGTTAAAATCCACACAAAAACAAGGTAAATAACAGGTTAAATATTTTTAACTATAAAAATAAAATCATTATATATCAATAAGTTAATCACAACTAAATTGCATTAATCTCTCATAAAAACACATGTAGCACTTTTTTGTTATTTATCATTTACTACTACATAACCACATGATTGAATGATTCTCAATTACATATCCGATGGCGAAATAACAAACGGATAGTGCTTAGTGAGCAACAAGAAACAATTTTCACTCGCGACAATCCGTGAGTTTTTGGGATAACAGACTAAATGGCTAAGTTCACACCTTCATTCTCAGGAGTCAAAGGTCGGGCGCTCTTTTCACTGCTCTTTGCAGCACCAATGATTCATGCAACCGACACTGCAACGACCAAAGATGGCGAAACAATCACTGTTACAGCGGATGCAAATACCGCAACTGAGGCGACCGATGGTTATCAACCTCTGAGCACTTCCACGGCGACATTAACCGATATGCCGATGCTGGATATCCCGCAGGTGGTCAATACGGTTAGCGATCAGGTTCTGGAAAATCAGAATGCGACGACGCTGGATGAGGCGCTTTATAACGTCAGTAACGTGGTACAGACCAATACATTAGGCGGAACTCAGGACGCCTTTGTACGTCGTGGGTTTGGCGCAAACCGGGATGGCTCCATCATGACCAACGGCCTGCGAACTGTACTTCCTCGCAGTTTCAACGCCGCCACAGAACGTGTGGAAGTGCTAAAAGGTCCGGCCTCCACGCTGTATGGCATTCTCGATCCTGGTGGATTGATTAACGTCGTGACCAAGCGCCCGGAAAAAACATTCCATGGTTCTGTCTCAGCCACGTCCTCCAGTTTTGGCGGAGGCACTGGGCAACTTGATATCACAGGTCCCATTGAAGGCACTCAGCTGACATACCGCCTGACGGGGGAAGTGCAGGATGAAGATTACTGGCGAAACTTCGGTAAAGAGCGCAGTACATTTATTGCCCCGTCACTCACCTGGTTTGGTGATAATGCAACAGTAACCATGCTCTATTCCCATCGGGACTATAAAACTCCGTTCGATCGTGGAACGATTTTCGACCTAACGACGAAACAGCCCGTAAACGTTGATCGAAAAATACGTTTTGACGAACCGTTTAATATTACAGATGGTCAGTCCGATCTGGCGCAACTCAACGCAGAATATCATCTCAATAGCCAGTGGACAGCGCGCTTTGATTACAGCTACAGCCAGGATAAATACAGCGACAATCAGGCTCGCGTTACCGCGTATGATGCAACGACAGGAACGCTGACACGGCGTGTTGATGCAACTCAGGGATCTACCCAGCGTATGCATTCTACTCGTGCGGATCTGCAAGGGAATGTTGATATTGCTGGGTTCTATAATGAGATTCTGGGTGGGGTGTCATATGAATATTATGATCTTCTGCGCACAGATATGATTCGCTGTAAAAACGCTAAAGATTTCAATATCTACAACCCCGTTTATGGCAATACCAGCAAATGCACAACGGTTTCGGCGTCGGACAGTGATCAGACGATCAAACAGGAGAGCTACTCAGCTTATGCACAGGACGCGCTCTATCTAACCGATAACTGGATTGCCGTCGCCGGGATCCGCTATCAGTATTACACGCAGTATGCGGGTAAAGGCCGCCCTTTTAATGTCAATACTGACAGTCGCGATGAACAATGGACTCCCAAACTGGGGTTGGTCTACAAACTGACGCCATCGGTATCCTTATTTGCTAATTATTCGCAAACATTTATGCCGCAATCGTCAATTGCCAGCTACATTGGCGATCTTCCACCGGAATCATCTAATGCTTACGAAGTCGGGGCAAAATTCGAGCTGTTCGATGGTATAACCGCAGATATTGCGCTGTTTGATATCCATAAACGTAACGTCTTGTATACCGAAAGTATTGGTGACGAAACCATCGCCAAAACGGCAGGCCGCGTTCGTTCAAGAGGGGTAGAGGTCGACCTTGCGGGAGCATTAACTGAAAATATTAATATAATTGCCAGCTACGGCTATACCGATGCTAAGGTTCTGGATGATCCTGATTATGCAGGAAAACCATTGCCGAATGTTCCTCGTCATACCGGTTCGCTATTCCTGACCTATGACATTCACAACATGCCAGGCAATAACACACTGACGCTTGGCGGTGGCGGACATGGCGTAAGCCGTCGTTCGGCAACCAATGGGGCTGACTATTATCTGCCAGGCTATTTCGTTGCCGATGCCTTCGCCGCATACAAAATGAAATTGCAGTATCCGGTCACTCTGCAATTAAACGTCAAAAACCTGTTTGATAAAACGTATTACACCTCTTCCATCGCCACAAATAATCTGGGCAATCAGATTGGCGATCCTCGTGAAGTGCAATTCACGGTGAAAATGGAGTTTTGATAAAAAAGCCCGGTATACGATTGTATACCGGGCTATGTTTTATTCTCCTGACGGGAGGATTATCAGACCTCAATCTCCGCCATGTCGCCTTTCTCTTGCAACCAGTTACGACGGTCTTCCGAGCGTTTCTTCGCCAGCAGCATATCCATCATCGCGTCAGTACGCTGATCGTCTTCATCATCAATAGTCAACTGCACCAGACGGCGAGTATTCGGATCAAGCGTGGTTTCGCGCAATTGCATCGGGTTCATTTCCCCGAGACCTTTAAAACGCTGGACGTTCGGCTTGCCTTTCTTGCGTTTTAATTGCTCAAGTACGCCCTCTTTCTCTTCTTCTGTCAGCGCGTAATAGACCTCTTTACCCAGATCGATACGGTAGAGCGGTGGCAGAGCGACGTAAACGTGACCGTGTTTCACCAGCGTGCGGAAGTGTTTTACAAACAGCGCGCAGAGCAGCGTGGCAATGTGCAGGCCATCGGAGTCCGCATCCGCGAGGATACAGATCTTGCCGTAACGTAGCTGGCTAAGATCATCGCTGTCAGGATCAATACCGATCGCTACCGAAATATCGTGCACTTCCTGCGAGGCCAGTACTTCATCGGAAGAGACTTCCCAGGTGTTAAGGATCTTACCTTTCAGCGGCATGATCGCTTGATATTCACGATCGCGCGCCTGCTTGGCGGATCCGCCTGCGGAGTCACCTTCCACAAGGAACAACTCGGTACGGTTGAGATCCTGCGCGGTACAGTCTGCCAGTTTGCCGGGCAGTGCCGGTCCACTGGTCAGCTTTTTACGTACCACTTTTTTGGCGGCACGCATACGACGCTGGGCGCTGGAAATTGCCATCTCAGCAAGTAGTTCCGCCGCCTGGACGTTCTGGTTCAGCCACAGGGTGAAGGCATCTTTCACCACGCCAGAAACGAATGCCGCACATTGACGCGAAGAGAGGCGCTCTTTGGTCTGCCCGGCAAACTGCGGGTCCTGCATTTTTACTGACAGCACATATGCGCAGCGATCCCAGATATCTTCCGCCGACAGCTTCACGCCGCGCGGCAGAATGTTGCGGTATTCGCAAAACTCACGCATCGCATCCAGCAAGCCCTGACGCAGACCGTTAACGTGCGTACCGCCCTGCATCGTTGGGATCAGGTTGACGTAGCTTTCGGTCAGCAGTTCACCGCCTTCCGGTAGCCACAGTAGCGCCCAGTCAACCGCTTCAGTATCGCCAGCGAAATTACCAATAAACGGTTTTTCCGGCAGCGTCGGTAAACCATTTACCGCTTCCGCCAGGTAATCGTTCAGACCGTCCTGATAGCACCAGCGTTGCTCAGTGTTGTTGATCTCATCTTTAAAGGTGATCTCAACGCCGGGGCACAGTACTGCTTTGGCTTTCAGTACATGTGTAAGCCGGGAAACAGAAAAGCGCGGGCTGTCAAAGAAGGTTTCATCCGGCCAGAAGTGCACGCTGGTGCCGGTATTGCGTTTACCGCAAGTGCCGACGACCTGCAAATCCTGAACCTTTTCGCCATTTTCAAACGCGATGTTATAAATCTGGCCATCGCGGCGCACGTTGACTTCTACGCGCTTCGACAAGGCGTTAACCACCGAAATCCCCACGCCATGCAGGCCGCCAGAGAACTGGTAGTTTTTGTTAGAAAATTTACCGCCTGCGTGCAGACGGCAAAGAATCAGTTCAACCGCCGGTACACCCTCTTCAGGGTGAATATCCACCGGCATCCCGCGACCATCGTCAATCACTTCTAACGACTGGTCAGCATGTAAAATTACATCCACGCGTTTTGCGTGACCCGCCAGTGCTTCATCGACACTGTTATCAATAACTTCTTGCCCCAAATGGTTAGGGCGAGTGGTATCGGTATACATCCCCGGACGGCGGCGAACCGGCTCAAGCCCGGTGAGTACCTCAATGGCATCAGCGTTATAAGTTTGCGTCATGGTTTAAGTTAGCAATTCGAGTTGATCGTCAGAGATGGTGCAGACCAAGAAAATCGACGATCGGGTTGAAATAATCTTCGAAGCCCGTAAATGCGTGGTTGCCGCCTTCTATTACAGTCTGGCGGCAGGAAGCGTAGTACGCCACCGCCTGGCGGTAATCCAGCACTTCATCTCCCGTCTGTTGCAGCAGCCAGATCAGATCCGGCGCTTCCAGCGGGTCAATCTGCATGACTTTGAGATCGTAAATATGGCGTGACTCTAGCACATATTGCTGCCCGGTGTAGGGGTTCTCGTTCTGACCGAGATAGTCTGTTAGCAGTTCAAACGGGCGCACCGCCGGGTTTACCACCACTGCGGGCAGCATAAAACATTGCGACAACCAGGTGGCGTAGTAACCCCCCAGTGACGAACCGACGATACCCAGCGAATCGCCGCCATGTTCCAGGACAATGGATTCCAGCAGTTCTGCCGCATCGGAAGGATACGGCGGCAACTGCGGAATAATCATCTCAACGTCAGGGTGATGTTCCGCCAGCCAGTTTTTCAACAAGCTCGCTTTTGCAGAACGCGGTGAGCTGTTGAAACCGTGTAAATAAAGAAGCGTAGACATCAGTAGCCTTCTGAAGCGGTATCAGGTTGGAAACGCGTGTCCGCCAGGCGGTGCACTTCGGTAGTCAGCGTGCCATCAGCATGTAACTCCAGCGTACGCCAGCCGGGGGCAATGGTGTCCAGCGTGAAGTTGGAACAGTGCGGTTTAAATTGCACACAGGTCGACGGCGTTGCCAGCAGGCGGCGCCCGTTCCAGTCGAGATCGAGTTCCTGATGAATATGACCACACAGCAGATATTTGACGTGCGGAAACTTCGCCAGCACATTATCCAGTTCACCTGCGTTACGCAGACTGTGTTGGTCGAGCCAGCTACAGCCTGCAGGCAGCGGATGATGATGCAGTAGCAGCAACGTATGGCGTTCTGGCGCATCGGCCAGCTTACGTTCCAGCCAATCAAGCTGAAACTCGCTCAATTCGCCGTGCGGTACGCCAAACACCTGGCTATCCAGCAGCAAGATTTGCCATTGCTCACCGATAAACACACGCTTCGCCGGAGAAATACCCGCATCCTGTAACGCGCTGTACATCGCAGGCTGGAAATCATGGTTTCCCGGCAGCCAGACGCAGGGCGCACGAAAGCTTGCGATGCCTTCTGCAAAGTGCAGATAGGCCGCAGCAGTTTGATCCTGCGCTAAATCACCTGTCGCGACAATCAGGTCGAATTCGTGCTGGTGTGGACGAATCGCCTCCAGCACAGCCTGGTAGCTCTCCCAGGTGTTTACCCCCAACAGGGCTTCGTGCTTTTGTGCAAACAGGTGAGTGTCGGTAATTTGTAAAATCCTGACTCTGGCCTCACCAGCCAGAGGAAGGGTTAACAGGCTTTCCAAATGGTGTCCTTAGGTTTCACGACGCTAATAAACCGGAATCGCCATCGCTCCATGTGCTAAACAGTATCGCAACCAATCCGCTAAAAACTGATTAATTTGATGCTTTTCGTCGCGTTGATGCAACTTTTTATTAGGATAATCATACCGCGCTTTGAAGCGAAAAATCTGCTGGCTTGAACACACTTCAGCCACCATCGCGTCATGATACAGACGCACCGTCATTGACGGAAGGCTCCAGTAACTGATCGCGGGCGCTGTCTGTTCTATTGTCACCAGGGTAGTGTATCGGGTCGATTCCACTATCGTTAGCCGATAATGTGCGTTTGCCACCTGATAGCTTATAGTTTCGCCGGGTGCGTCATTGCGCGGTAACAAACGGCGCAATTGTGAAAAGTTCATCTCGCACAGGCGCATCATTTCAGGAAAGTCAGGTGTGTAACGCTTCATTTATGCCCACTCATTTTTTAACGCTTGATGATGCAGTTGCAGCCATTGCAAAGCGATGACCGACGCTGCGTTGTCGATTTTCCCCTCTTCTACCCACTGGTATGCCTGTTCCCGGCTTACCACATGAACGCGAATATCTTCGTTTTCATCAGCCAGACCGTGAATACCGCTTGCGGTCGTGGCGTCCACTTCGCCCACCATAATTGACGAACGCTCACTGGTGCCGCCAGGGCTTGCGAGGAAACTTAACACCGGTTTGGTTCGTTTGACTATCAGCCCCGCCTCTTCAATCGCTTCGCGACGGGCGACATCTTCCACACTTTCCCCCTCTTCAATCATCCCGGCAACCATTTCCAGTAGCCAGGGGGTTTCGCTGGTGTCATACGCGGCAATCCGTATCTGCTCAATCAGCACGACTTCATCACGCACTGGGTCAAAGGGTAGCAAGACTGCGGCGTGACCGCGCTCAAAAATTTCCCTCCGGACTTCATGACTCATTTGCCCGTTGAATAGACGATGACGAAACCTATAAAGATCTAATGAAAAAAAGCCGCGATAAAGTGTTTCTCGTGCAATAATTTCTACATCGTTTTTGCCAAATGAAACGGGCAGGTTGTCTGGCTTAAGCATGGTTAATGTCCTGGCACTAATAGTGAATAAAATGTGAATTTCAGCGACGTTTGACTGCCGTTTGAGCAGTCATGTGTTAAATTGAGGCACATTAATGCCCTATGGCACGTAACGCCAACCTTTTGCGGTAGCGGCTTCTGCTAGAATCCGCAATAATTTTACAGTTTGATCAGCGCTAAATACTGCTTCACCACAAGGAATGCAAATGAAGAAATTGCTCCCCATTCTTATCGGCCTGAGCCTTTCTGGGTTCAGTACGTTGAGCCAGGCCGAGAACCTGATGCAAGTTTATCAGCAAGCACGCCTTAGTAACCCGGAATTGCGTAAGTCTGCCGCCGATCGTGATGCTGCCTTTGAAAAAATTAATGAAGCGCGCAGTCCATTACTGCCACAGCTAGGTTTAGGTGCAGATTACACCTATAGCAACGGCTACCGCGACGCGAACGGCATTAACTCTAACGCGACCAGTGCGTCCCTGCAGTTAACTCAATCCATTTTTGATATGTCGAAATGGCGTGCGCTGACCTTGCAGGAAAAAGCCGCCGGTATTCAGGACGTCACCTATCAGACCGATCAACAAACCTTGATCCTCAACACCGCGACCGCTTATTTCAACGTGTTGAATGCCATTGACGTTCTTTCCTATACTCAAGCGCAAAAAGAAGCGATCTACCGTCAGTTGGATCAAACCACCCAACGTTTTAATGTGGGTCTGGTGGCGATCACCGACGTGCAGAACGCCCGCGCACAGTACGATACCGTGCTGGCGAACGAAGTGACCGCACGTAACAACCTCGACAATGCCGTTGAGCAACTGCGTCAGATCACCGGTAACTACTACCCGGAACTGGCAGCACTGAATGTCGAAAACTTCAAAACCGACAAACCACAGCCGGTTAACGCGCTGCTGAAAGAAGCAGAAAAACGCAACCTGTCGCTGTTACAGGCACGTTTGAGCCAGGATCTGGCGCGCGAGCAAATTCGCCAGGCGCAGGATGGTCACTTACCGACGCTGGATTTAACAGCTTCTACCGGGATTTCTGATACCTCTTATAGTGGTTCGAAAACCCGTGGTGCGAACAGTGCCCAGTATGACGACAGCAATATGGGCCAGAACAAAGTTGGCCTGAGCTTCTCGCTGCCGATTTATCAGGGCGGGATGGTTAACTCGCAGGTGAAACAGGCACAGTACAACTTTGTCGGTGCCAGCGAACAACTGGAAAGCGCACACCGTAGCGTCGTGCAAACCGTGCGTTCCTCTTTCAATAACATAAATGCATCTATCAGTAGCATTAACGCTTACAAACAAGCCGTTGTTTCCGCCCAAAGCTCATTAGACGCGATGGAAGCAGGCTACTCGGTCGGTACGCGTACCATTGTTGATGTGTTGGACGCCACCACTACGCTGTACAACGCCAAACAAGAACTGGCAAATGCGCGTTATAACTACCTGATTAACCAGTTGAATATTAAATCAGCTCTGGGTACGTTGAACGAGCAGGATCTGCTGGCACTGAACAATGCGCTGAGCAAACCGGTTTCCACTAACCCGGAAAACGTTGCACCGCCAACGCCAGAACAGAATGCTATTGCTGATGGCTATGCGCCTGATAGCCCGGCACCAGTTGTTCAGCAAACATCCGCACGCACTACCACCAGTAACGGTCATAACCCTTTCCGTAACTGATGACGATGACGGGGCTTCGGCCCCGTCTGAACGTAAGGCAACGTAAAGATACGGGTTATCTGCCGCATTCTTCCCCCTTCTCGCTTCAATTTCGACCAGCCATCCTCTATTCTGATGGGTATTTACCACTGGTCCCGGAAGACAAAAATGAAACGGACAAAATCCATACGCCACGCATCGTTCCGTAAAAACTGGAGCGCACGCCATCTGACACCTGTCGCTCTCGCGGTTGCCACTGTTTTTATGCTGGCTGGCTGTGAAAAGAGTGATGAGACTGTGTCTCTGTATCAAAATGCTGATGATTGTTCAGCTGCAAACCCAGGTAAAAGCGCAGAATGCGCCACTGCGTACAATAATGCGCTGAAAGAAGCGGAACGTACTGCGCCGAAATACGCCACTCGGGAAGACTGTGTTGCTGAATTTGGCGAAGGTCAATGCCAGCAGGCACCGGCTCAGGCTGGCATGGCGCCAGAAAACCAGGCACAGGCTCAGCAATCCAGCGGTAGCTTCTGGATGCCGCTGATGGCTGGTTACATGATGGGGCGTCTGATGGGCGGCGGCGCGGGCTTTGCACAGCAGCCGCTGTTCTCCTCGAAAAACCCGGCCAGCCCGGCTTACGGCAAATATACTGATGCCACCGGTAAAAACTATGGCGCTGCCCAGCCAGGCCGCACCATGACCGTACCGAAAACAGCTATGGCGCCGAAACCGGCGACCACCACCACCGTTACCCGTGGCGGCTTTGGTGAATCTGTTGCCAAACAAAGCACCATGCAGCGTAGCGCAACCGGCACTTCTTCTCGTTCAATGGGCGGCTGATACCGATGGAAAGAGTCAGTATTACCGAGCGCCCGGACTGGCGCGAAAAAGCTCACGAGTACGGTTTCAATTTTCATACCATGTACGGTGAGCCGTACTGGTGTGAAGATGCTTACTACAAATTGACCCTCGCACAGGTTGAAAAGCTGGAAGAAGTCACCGCCGAACTACACCAGATGTGCCTGAAAGTGGTGGAAAAAGTGATCGCCAGCGACGAGCTGATGACCAAATTCCGCATTCCAAAACACACCTGGAGTTTTGTGCGTCAGTCATGGCTGACTCACCAGCCGTCGCTTTATTCACGTCTTGATCTGGCGTGGGATGGCACTGGCGAACCTAAACTTCTGGAAAATAACGCCGATACACCAACGTCACTGTATGAAGCTGCGTTCTTTCAGTGGATCTGGCTGGAAGATCAGCTTAACGCGGGCAACCTACCGGAAGGCAGCGACCAGTTTAACAGTCTGCAAGAAAAGCTCATTGACCGTTTTGTCGAGTTGCGTGAGCAGTACGGCTTTCAGTTGCTGCATCTCACCTGCTGTCGCGACACAGTGGAAGATCGTGGCACCATTCAGTATTTGCAGGACTGCGCGACCGAAGCTGAAATCACCACCGAGTTTCTATACATCGACGATATCGGTTTAGGCGAAAAAGGTCAGTTCACGGATTTGCAGGATCAGGTCATCGCTAATCTGTTCAAACTGTATCCGTGGGAATTTATGCTGCGCGAAATGTTCTCCACTAAGCTGGAAGATGCTGGCGTGCGTTGGCTGGAACCAGCATGGAAGAGCATTATTTCCAACAAGGCGCTTCTGCCACTACTGTGGGAGATGTTCCCGAATCACCCGAACCTGTTGCCCGCTTATTTTGCGGAAGATGATCATCCGCAAATGGAAAAATATGTGATTAAGCCGATCTTCTCGCGTGAAGGCGCAAACGTGTCAATCATCGAGAACGGCAAAACCATTGAAGCGGCGGAAGGTCCGTATGGCGAAGAAGGCATGATTGTTCAGCAATTCCATCCACTACCGAAATTTGGCGACAGTTATATGCTGATTGGTAGTTGGCTGGTGAATGATCAGCCTGCCGGAATTGGAATTCGTGAAGACCGTGCATTAATCACCCAGGATATGTCACGGTTTTATCCGCATATTTTTGTAGAGTAATCAATGATACCGGATGGCATTCGCCATCCGGTTTCGTAGCTCAAATAAGGCGTTTACGCCGCATCTGACAGCCGTTGCCGGATGTGGGCCGACAAAGGGGGATATTTTCTCCGTTAGCCTACCTGCACCGACAACATGCTTAAACTGCCCATCTCTATGCCATCAACCGGAACAGTCACCGGCTCCTGACCATCCCACGCACCTAACACATACAACAATGGCAGAAAGTGTTCCGGTGTTGGGTTCGATAACGCCCCACCTTCATGGTCGAGGTAGTTCACTAGTGGATGCTCTTCAACCGCCCCTTGCCACGTCAGATTCGCTTTCACATACTCATTAAATGACATCGCCCACGGATACGGTGAACTATCACCATGCCATTTCACCGTGCGCAGGTTATGCACCACGTTGCCACTGGCAACTAACATTATCCCTTCATCGCGCAGCGCCGCCAGTTTACGTCCCATTTCGAAATGCCAGGCGGCGGGTTTAGTGCTGTCGATACTCAACTGCACCAGCGGGATGTCAGCGTCAGGATACATCTTAATCAGCACGCCCCAGGAACCGTGGTCAAAGCCCCACGCTTCTTTATCCAGGGTAACGGGTACTGGCGCCAGCAATTCGACCAGTCGCTGTGCCAACGTTGGTGAACCCGGAGCCGGATAATGCGTTTCGTATAATTCCTGAGGAAAACCACCAAAGTCATGAATTGTCGGCGGCGTTTCCATCGCCGTTACTCCCGTGCCACGAGTAAACCAGTGCGCAGAAATAGCGACTATCGCTTTCGGGCGCGGCAATGTCTCGCCTAGCCGCTGCCAGGCCTGGGTATATAAATTATCTTCCAGCACATTCATCGGACTACCGTGACCTAAAAACAATGCTGGCATACGCGTTGAAGACATGATGATATCCTTAATTGAAGGTGTCATTTTGATATCCTCACAATACGCTTGTTCGGTGGGCGAAGAACCCAGATAACCATGATGATGATCATCAGTTATTTTGAAGCTCCACCTGAAGTTGAAGAATTATAAGGAGTTGTCGATGTCAGTACCTCTCATTCTGACCATACTGGCGGGGGCAGCCACGTTTATTGGCGCGTTTCTCGGCGTTCTTGGACAAAAACCCTCAAACCGACTGCTGGCGTTTTCGCTGGGATTTGCGGCGGGGATCATGTTGCTCATCTCATTAATGGAGATGCTCCCTGCTGCATTAGCCGCCGAAGGGATGTCGCCTGTGCTGGGCTACGGTATGTTTATCGTTGGTTTGCTGGGCTATTTTGGCCTGGACCGCATGTTGCCCCATGCCCACCCGCAGGATTTAATGCAAAAATCAGTGCAGCCGCTACAAAAATCAATCAAGCGCACTGCTATTTTGCTCACTCTGGGTATCAGCCTGCATAACTTCCCGGAAGGGATTGCCACTTTTGTCACAGCGAGCAGTAACCTGGAGCTGGGCTTTGGTATCGCTCTGGCAGTGGCGTTGCACAATATTCCTGAAGGTCTGGCAGTAGCGGGGCCGGTTTATGCTGCAACAGGCTCGAAGCGCACCGCAATTCTGTGGGCCGGGATTTCTGGACTGGCAGAAATTCTCGGTGGTGTTCTGGCGTGGTTAATCCTCGGTAGCATGATTTCTCCAGTGGTAATGGCAGCAATCATGGCGGCGGTTGCGGGTATTATGGTCGCACTTTCCGTTGATGAATTAATGCCATTGGCCAAGGAAATTGATCCCAATAATAACCCCAGCTATGGCGTGCTATGTGGAATGTCAGTAATGGGGTTCAGTTTAGTACTGCTACAAACGGCAGGAATTGGTTAAAAACGGCTTCAGATGTTGTCCGGCGCATGGACAACATCTGCAAACATCACAAAAGCCCTATTCCAGCTTTTCTGCTGCCTCTTCTCTCGCACTGTTTAAGTATTTGTTCCGCGCTTCCAGCAGTGCGTCTCTGTCCTGGCGGAACGCCCGACAATAACGTTTCAGGTGCAGAAAATACCCCACCACAACCAGCGCAATCAACACAATCCAGTACCAGGCGATAAACATCCTTTTTACCCTTAATCTTTAACAATACTAAACATTTAGCGCATAAATTTCACATATCCTTTTTCGGATATATTCATATGGTCGCATAATAGCGAAACAATTATATGATTTTGATCATAATGAAAAAGGTTGCCTAATATTAATGAAATTTTCTCATAGAAAGAGAAGCGGAATTAACATCTTGCATAATGAAGGCAAAATAAAAACCGAAGCCAGCAACAACTTCGGTTTCTTGATTAACGCGGTAAATTAGGCAGCGATTTTCAGCTAGCTTTACGCTCATGTGCCTGACGGTATGCCACCAGATCTTCGATAGTAACCAATGCCATATTGTGTTTATTCGCAAACTCAATGCACTCTGGCGCACGCGCCATGGTGCCATCGTCATTAGTCAGCTCACACAGTACACCTGCCGGTTTAAACCCTGCCAGCGTCATCAGATCAATGGTCGCTTCAGTATGACCACCGCGAGTCAGTACACCACCCGCCTGTGCGCGCAGTGGGAAAACGTGGCCCGGACGATTCAGATCTGACGGTTTCGCGCCATCGGCAATAGCAGCACGAACGGTTGTAATACGATCAGCGGCAGAAACACCGGTAGTCACACCTTCAGCAGCCTCAATGGTCACGGTAAAACCGGTGCCATAGGCGCTGGTGTTATTTTCTACCATCATTGGCAGATCGAGTTGTTTACGGCGATCTTCAGTGATGCACAGGCAGACAATACCGCTACCGTGGCGAATGGTCAGCGCCATCTGCTCAACGGTCATCGTTTCTGCCGGGAAGATCATATCGCCTTCGTTTTCACGGTCTTCATCATCAAGCACCATTACACCGCGTCCTTCACGCAGCGCAGCCAGTGCATTTTCAACACGTTCGAAAGGCGTACCAAAAGAGGAAAGTAGCGTCTGATTCATGGTAAAAAAAACCTCACTAAAATTATGGTTACCAGAATCAGGGCAGTCTTAGGAGTGGCGGCATATAGCCAAAATAACGTGAGCGGGTCCATGCCCGACAGAATCGTTACTCTCTCCCATCCGGACTCTAACCGTCGGCTCCGGAATTACACCGGATCTGCTGTCCTTTGAGTTTGCACCCAAAGCGCTCGCGGGCTTTCAACTAAGTTGATTTACCGCCGGTGGGGAATTTCGCCCCGCCCTGAGAATAAGCGGATTCACTATAACGCTAATGATTAGCGGCGGCAACGCACAGGTTCACATAATTCTGGTTTATGACTTACCCTTATCGCACTACAATGGCACTAAACACCTATCAGTACAGGGAAACTACAATGATTGACCCGAAAAAAATTGAGCAAATTGCTCGCCAGGTTCACGAATCAATGCCTAAAGGAATCAGGGAGTTCGGGGAAGATGTGGAGAAAAAAATCCGCCAAACCCTCCAGGCGCAGTTGACGCGTCTCGATCTTGTGAGCCGTGAAGAATTCGACGTTCAGACGCAGGTCCTGTTACGGACCCGTGAGAAACTGGCATTACTGGAACAGCGCATCAGTGAATTGGAAGCGCGCAATAATCCAGTAGCAGAAGTCCAGTCTCCTCCAGCCATCCCACCCGTTGATAAAGCAGAATAAAGCAACACAAAAACGGGCCAAATGGCCCGTAATATCAATGTTCTAATTCCAGTTCTTTTGACTGTGTCATCCGCTGGCAATACCAGGCATAGCGGGCGCAAAACCAGGTCCGATGTTCTTCATCCATATTACCGGTGACGGCCAGAATATCGACCGGGCGGCCTTCAGAATGCATTCTGGCAAAACTACGCGCCAGGAAATCGAAATTATTTAAAGAATTAAGACTATGATCCATAAGCACATCCTCCGGTTATCGCATACCTTTTAAGGCTATATGCTTTTTCTGATTTCAGTATTCCCTAATCAGTGTAGTGCCTTTAAACATAACGTGCGTAAATATATTGTTTAGGATCACACTTTTTCAAAAAATAAAAAATAACATTAAGGGACTTCTCCTTTTAATAACTCGCTAACATGTGTTATTATTAGCCAAGATAAATGTAAGCAAGGAAACCATACCATAATAAACAATGCGTCACTGAATGGACGATGGAGTGACTGATGATTTTATTTGCCGACTATAACGCACCTTATCTTTTCGCTATTTCCTTTGTACTATTAATCGGTCTGTTGGAAATTATTGCCATTATCTGTGGCCATATGCTATCCGGCGCTCTTGATGCACATCTTGATGCACATCTTGATCATTACGATTCCATAACCACAGGTAATATTAGTCAGGCGCTTCATTATCTCAATATCGGAAGGTTGCCAGCCCTCGTCATCCTCTGCCTGCTAGCCGGTTTCTTTGGGCTGCTTGGTGTTTTGCTACAACACGCCTGCATCTTGCTCTGGCAAGTCCCACTCTCGAATCTGTTCATTGCTCCTGTCAGTTTACTGCTCACAATTATCATGGTGCATTATACCGGTAAGATAATTGCCCCCTGGGTTCCACGTGACCATAGCTCTGCTATTACCGAAGAAGAATATATTGGCTGCATGGCATTAATTACCGGTCATCAAGCGACTTCAGGTAACCCCTGTGAAGGAAAACTCACCGATCAATTCGGTCAAACACACTATTTATTACTGGAACCCGAAGAAGGGAAATTTTTTAATAAAGGTGACAAGGTATTAATTATTTGCCGACTTTCTCCAACGCGGTATTTGGCTGAAAAAAATCCCTGGCCAAATATATTATAAGTATTTAATTAAAAGGAAATTTAATAATGGATGATATTGTTAACTTAGTGCCTTCCTGGATGTTTATGGCGATTGTTGCCGTATGCGTTCTATTTATTATCGGTATTATTTTCGCGCGGCTTTATCGTCGGGCATCTGCTGAGCAGGCATTTGTCCGTACCGGATTAGGCGGACAAAAAGTGGTTATGAGCGGCGGCGCAATTGTTATGCCGATCTTCCATGAAATAATCCCTATCAATATGAATACATTAAAACTGGAAGTTAGTCGCTCGACGATTGATAGTTTGATTACAAAAGATCGTATGCGTGTCGATGTCGTGGTCGCTTTCTTCGTGCGGGTAAAACCGTCGGTAGAAGGCATCGCCACCGCCGCTCAGACGTTGGGGCAACGAACCTTGTCACCGGAAGATTTGCGGATGCTGGTCGAAGATAAATTCGTCGATGCTCTGCGTGCCACCGCAGCACAAATGACCATGCATGAGTTACAGGATACACGCGAAAACTTCGTTCAGGGGGTGCAAAATACCGTTGCAGAAGACTTGTCGAAAAACGGTCTGGAACTGGAAAGCGTGTCACTTACCAACTTTAACCAGACGTCGAAAGAGCATTTCAATCCGAACAACGCCTTTGACGCCGAAGGTTTAACCAAGCTGACCCAGGAAACAGAACGCCGTCGCCGCGAGCGTAACGAGGTTGAACAGGATGTAGAAGTTGCCGTGCGTGAGAAAAACCGTGATGCGCTGTCGCGAAAGCTCGAGATTGAACAGCAAGAAGCGTTTATGACACTTGAGCAGGAGCAGCAGGTTAAAACCCGCACCGCAGAGCAGAATGCGAAAATTGCGGCTTTTGAAGCTGAACGTCGTCGTGAGGCAGAGCAAACGCGTATTCTGGCTGAACGGCAGATTCAGGAAACAGAAATCGACCGCGAACAGGCCGTGCGCTCAAGAAAAGTTGAGGCCGAACGCGAAGTTCGCATTAAAGAGATCGAACAGCAGCAGGTCACCGAAATCGCCAACCAGACGAAATCGATCGCTATTGCAGCCAAATCGGAACAGCAGTCACAAGCGGAAGCGCGTGCCAACCTCGCACTTGCAGAAGCGGTAAGCGCCCAGCAAAACGTAGAAACAACACGTCAGACCGCCGAAGCCGATCGTGCCAAGCAGGTTGCTCTGATTGCCGCAGCACAAGACGCGGAAACCAAAGCGGTCGAACTGACCGTCCGCGCGAAAGCTGAAAAAGAAGCCGCAGAGATGCAGGCGGCAGCAATCATAGAGTTAGCTGAGGCAACACGTAAAAAAGGCCTGGCGGAAGCGGAAGCACAACGCGCACTGAACGACGCTATCAACGTACTTTCTGACGAACAAACCAGCCTTAAGTTCAAGCTGGCGCTGTTGCAGTCTCTTCCTGCAGTAATTGAGAAATCCGTTGAGCCAATGAAGTCTATTGACGGTATTAAGATCATTCAGGTCGATGGTCTGAATCGTGGTGGCGCTACGGGTGATGCAACATCAGGCTGCGTTGGTGGAGGTAATCTGGCAGAACAGGCGTTATCAGCCGCCCTTTCTTACCGCACACAGGCACCGCTTATTGACTCTCTCCTCAATGAAATCGGCGTTTCAGGCGGTTCGTTGGCGGCATTGACTTCACCATTGACTCCATCGATACCCATCGCAGATAACGTAGAGTAGATTTTCTTATATTCACATCCCTGGCCCAAAAAGCCGGGGATTTTTTATATCTGCGTTCCGCTAAAAAGTGCAAATGATCAGCT
>NZ_JABWNC020000013.1:0-116681 GCF_013368855.2 Escherichia sp. 93.0816
TCTTGAAGTTTAATAAATGGAATTACATCGTAAGAAATAGCCGTATCATCAGACAAATTATAAATATTAATATCTTTTACATTATCATGCATAAAACGGAAAAATGGCAAGATTTTAAATAAATCCCTACTCAATTCCGAGGGCATAGGATTCTTATTTTCATCATAGAAACGCGAACAGCTACCCGTCAAATCCAGACCTGAACAAATAATCCGCGCATACTTCAGGGAATACGCGATTTGGATTGCAGCAAAGGCAATAGTATGGCATGAGCAATAACCAAGACTAATGTCCTTGCAAAATCCAACCAGACGACCTTTTTTAGACAACGGTACAGAGATTAGCAGTTCTTTGTGAATTTGGCTCAAAATATTAAATTTAATCTTCTTTATAAAACCACCTTTTTCCCGGCGATAAAAAGACCGTAATATAAGACAGTTCTGGAGGATATAAAGTTTATCTGCTTCGGAGGCGTGTTCATAAACGTCAACGTTTACGATAGTATAACGGCTTCTTTGGCTAAAATTGTAAAAATCATCACGGCGCTGATGTAAAAAGCGAACATCTGTAAGTACATAAATAAAGGGGATAATATTATGACTTAACAGATATTGTGCTGAACCATTGACAGCAATAATATCCTGTGCCCGTAATACCGACAAAGGCGTCTTTTGCGATGTGGGACCAGATAGAAAAATAATAACATCATCAGATGTTTTATTTTCAATCAGGTTTTCAACATCCGTTTTGTCAATGTATCGAATATTCTTCATGATAAACCTGTGAAATAAATAACTCCGTATAAAAATGCCTAACGAAGACGCGTAATTGTGGGATATTTCTGCTTTAGCGTGCTGGTTTTCCTTTCAAACGCCGTATAATATTGCGCATTTTTTTACGATAAACTAAAAGATAATAACCAAGATCCTTAATCTCATTTTTAATACCGTAATGACGCTCTAAATCAAGACGGTCTTTCGCTTTCCGCTGCGCTGAAGCACGTTTCCCGGAGAGATCAATAATTCGAACTTCACCATTTTTTATAATGAAGTTACCACGATGAGGATCACCAGAAACCATGCCATGTTGATGCAAGGCATTAATTGATTGCTGAATTTTATTTTTTAGCACATCATCAATATCGGGCATATCACACAACTCTATGCCATCGATATACTCGATAAGCATGATATATGTATGGACAAATCGTAAGGTTTTTCTCTCTGCTAATAAATAAAAATCGTTGAGAGTATGTAAGCCTTCATTTCGCACTTTTTGGGTTTGTTCAAAAAGGCGTTCGTAATAATCACCTTTTAATAGAGATTTAAAAAACCGCTCGTTGCGTTTAATTTTTGGAGAAAATACCTTAAGCACCAACTTACCGTAATCGGTGTCAATAAGCATGACTTTTGTATCATCAATAGAACGAAACACTTTGATGATCTTAATATTATAAGATAAAAAGTCATTTAATACATTGAGGTACTTTGAATTGTTGTCATCAGTAAAAACAACAAAATCTTTAATCTTATTTTTCTGAATCATGATAAGCCAATTAAAGGTTATTTACTGTAATATTTTCGGTAAAGATAACGGACCCCTGCTATAACACCGGTTACGTAATGATGCTGGACTAACAAATGCTTATATCTTTTCTTAAATTCGATAACTGATTTTGCATCTCTGGGAGAATCATTTTTCCATGGCGAATTATCTAACGCTATTTTAAAATATTTTACCGATGGATAAATTGCCCATTTATGCCACGGTTTAGTTGCTCCTGTATAATGGATGAGAAGCGTGTTTTCTGTAATCAACTTTTTATAGTTTTGATGTGTTTTATCTTTTAATTCGCTTTTAATGGTATAAATAGTATTGAATTCACGAGGCAAAAATATTGTCATCCCTTTCAATAAAACATTCATAACATCTTGATCAGGATATTTATAAACATTATCTTTACTCATAAGAATAGATAATGCTTTCTCTGTTAGTTTTGCATTAGCCCATTTCTTTAAGTCTAAATAAACTACTCCTGAATTAAAGTAGTGTCCCCGTAGTTCAGGATCAGACAACCTGGATACCGCTTTTTCCTGCATTGGCTCAACATCTTTAACAACAGCAGCCACCGCTCCGTTTAAATCCAGATGCAGTAGTTGGCTAATATCACCCTTACAAACAACATCCGCATCAAGATAAAGTAAACGATCAAGCGTCAGGCCCAATAATTGAAACGCAAACAAACGAAAGTACATTGCTCTTGACCAGACCTGTGTACAAGGTAAGCACTGAAGCTTATCAGTATTAATTCTATAAAGCGAGATTCTTAATTGGTACTGCCTTGCAAGTTTTTCGACCTTTTGAAAAAAATCATCATTATAAACATCAGCAACAATATAAAAATCAAGATTAATATGTCGATTATTTAGGACAATTGATGTGATAGAAACACCTACACCATCAAGATAATTAGCATCGACACCATAGGCAACATTTAAACATTCAGAAGTATTTTTATTAGTTAGCCTAAAATCCCAGGCTTTAACTTTATCTATCTCTATGGCAGGAAATGAGTCCACAAGGCTACCCTTATATCATTACTTTATAGATTCCCAGTTTAATGCTTTATCTTTTTAATAAAATACAAAAGATAATTGCTAAATCCTTTTAGATATCTATGCTTTTTCAGCATATGTTTTGCGCTATACCTTAATTGATTGCTATTGTTTGGTTTCAGCAACGCCGTATTCTTCCATGGCGAAGCATTTTTTGCCTCCATAAAGGCTTGTGATACAGGATAATCCCAGGCCCAATCATGCCAGGGCTTGGTCGGACCAATATAATGGATAAAAATAGTATCGCTGGTTACTGGATTTTTAAAACTTTCTTTGAGCTGATAATTTAAACTAAACTGGGTATTGTATTTTATATCAGCAAAAATAAGTTTATCTGCCAGTAGCATATTTAATACATCCTGATCAGGATGTGTTATTTTTTTTACTATTTCCGGATCATTTAACATTGCAATGGCTCGTGCAGAAACCTGCTCAACTGCCCATTGGTTAGTATTGATCAATAAAAAACCGGAGTTAAAATAACCTTTAGCAATCCCCACAACACCTAACGAGTGTGCACGTTTTTCCCACCAGTCATTTTGTCCTTCGGTAACAACCATTGCGACTGTATGATCAGGAAACGTGAAATTAATAAGTGGTTCTATAGTTCCCTGACAAATGATATCTGCATCCAGATATAGAACTTTAGGTGTTTTATTGATAAAGTAATCTGCAATAACAAAACGAAAATAAATTGCATGAGTCCAGTTCTTGGTACTTGGCAATGAACGGAGCCGATCGCCATTAATTAAATATACCTTAATCCTGGTTTTATATTGCTGAGCCAGAGCAGCAAAATATTTCTGTTCATCTTCACAAAAATAATCAGTGAAAATATGGAAACATAATCGATTTCCTTCATTATATTTTAATATTGAAGCAATCGAAATTCCGCAACCAAAAAGAAAATTTTTGTCAGTTCCATAAGCAATATCCAGACAAAGATTTTCTGTTTCCACTTTATAATTGTAATCAATAACTGAATTGAGAAACTCAGTCTCCTGGAAAAAAACCTGCTGCATCATTCCCTCCGGGAAATAACAGAAATAATTATATTTTGTAATCTGTCGTAATATTTCTGCTGGTAAAACTTATCAATCGATGCCGGAATTTTTTCATGTGCGATGTGAATTTCGCCGGCTATGTATTTATTGAGAAGAGCGACAAAACCGGTTATATCCCCCGGTTGATACAAATGACCATTAATATCAGGCTGGATGATGTCAGCAGGCCCGGAGATACAATCTGCACTGATACAAGGAATCCCCCACGATAAGGCTTCAAGTAGAGTCATAGGGAAACCTTCAAAAGATGACGTGAGTAATAACGCACTCACTTTTTTAATATCTTGCTGAACTAATTCCCAGGGATGTTGTTGCCAACCATACCAGACAATTCGATCATCAATATTTAACTCTCTACCATAAGCCTGGCATTTTTCGAAATCGGAACCATCTCCCAATACATGAAGTTTCCAGTCACCTTGCACTTGTGATAAGCCATCAAGCAGATCTTTTACGCGCTTTTGACCTTCGAATTTCATGCGCCCGACATAAATGAAGGTTGCCGTTTCACCTTCCTCGGGTGCGGGAATGACGGAATCTTTCGCTTCGACAGGGTTAAAAATAACGTTTATCGTCGAATCTGGTACACCCCGGTTAATCATTTGTTGTTTAATACCGGAGCTGATTGCTAAATGATAGTCGGCACAGGTGATATATTCAGCATGTTTTTTATGATCTAAAGAAAAATGCGGCCATGAAAATACAGGTACATCAACTCCAGATTTTTTACGAGCTTTTGCCGCATACAAACATGAGATCACATCAATACAAATAACAACATCTGGCTGATAATCCTGAAGCCATTTGCTTAAAGCATGAATATGCTTCGCCCGGCGTAAAAAACCTAAGCGAATGTTGGAAAATGAACACGAGTACTTAATACCTTCCAGCCATCCCTTATCCATTTTGTCGTTACGGCAAAAGAAAAACATTTCACTTTGGATATTTTGTTGTCTGAAGGTGGTAATAACATCTCGAATGACTGTTTCCATACCGCCAAATCCTGAAACAGCTTCGCCGATAAACGCTATTTTCATAATTATATTAATTTTCCATCTAAATTTTCACACCGAATAATTTAGCGCGAAGATAATGGTAATAGTAAGAAATGGCTTTGCTATATTTCCCTTCGGCCCAATATACTTTAGCTTTTAACCTAATATCACTTGATGATGGTGCTAACATCCTTTTATGATATTTCCACGGTGAATTATAAAAATAATGTTCAAAGTTTTTGGCTCTAAATATTTTATACCATGGTTTATTTTGAGTGACATAATGCATTATGATTGTGTTGGATAAGTTTTTTTGTTCTTGATCACATATTACTGATAATGTTGTTTTATTATTATATTTTTTATCGATGTAATATAAGCGTTTATTGAGCAAAATATTTAACACATCCTGGTCTGCGTACCTATATACCTTCCCATTGTTGATCATCTCCAGCGCCTTTTGTGTTATATTTTCTTTTTTCCACGCGCTGATATTAATAAGCATAACTCCAGCATTAAAATAATTTATAAAATCAATACCATAGTCTAATTTTTTCACACGATCTTGCATATCTGGTGAGTCAGAGATGACACATGCTATATAATCTTTTAAATCGTAATCAACGAGTTCATATAAAGAACCATTACATATAATATCACAATCAAGGTAAAGTATATTTGTTATTTTATCATCAACAACTTCTGGAATTAAAAAACGCAAACATGTTGATAAAGGAATTCCCAGAATCAGAGTGTCCGGATTAATATCAAATTTATCTGTCACATGATATATTGATATTGCCGTATTTGGTCCCTCTAGCTCTGAAAATATTGAGCATTCGCTTTCGCTTATTCCTGAAACAAGAAGGTGAAAATGAAGATTAATATTAGTATTATTTGAAATAATTGAATATAATGCAACGCCCGCCGGCATTATGAAACCATAGTCAAAGCATAATGCGATATGCAAATGTTTAACATTCGATATTTCGTGTCGAAATAAATCTTGTTTCTTAGCAACGAAGCTTCTAAGATTTAACAATTTTTAAACCCTTATTATAAGCAATGAATATTTAAAGCTTTTTCCTTAATGTTCTTTCTTTTATTTTTTGTGCCTTAACTTCTGCTTTTTTAATCAAGTTAACTTCCTGTAATAAAACTTCGCGTAAAGGCATCCCAAAATACACCTTCATAAATCGCCATATATCTCTTTGCGTCAGGCCAATATTCATCGATGAAAAATATAGACCAATCAAATCTTTATCCCGCCAACGACGTGGTACTTTTGCCCGTATCTGCGCACGATGCAGGTCTATTACTGAAATTTTTAATTCATCTTCCCGGCCAGTGAACGGTAAATGAAGCAAAAAGTGGCAGATATAACAATCACGGTGATTTATTCCTGCTGCATGCATTTTACGCACCATGGTTGCCACTCGTGTAATCAGCATACGCTTAACACGTATATCAGGAGGATTAATTGCCCAATCTGCACAATAATCTTCAAGGCTAATCGTAGGAGTGAGATCTTCGGTAATAATAAATGATGTGCGGGTTAATGGATTTAACCCTTTTTCACCAAACCCTATGCCGTGCATCGTATCAACACCGACATCATGCAGTCGATGAATAGCGTACCACTCTCTGTCTGCGCCTAAAACGGGCATACGCAATGAGAGCAGGTTTTTTATAATTTCTTTTAAGGTCGTACCTTTGTGCCATTTAAGGAAATAGCTTTTCCCAGCCAGTTCAAAGCGTAATGTTCGACGTGTCTCGAGTTCGCGAAAGACTTCGCCATTCAGTTTTTTAACTTCTGTAAAAGCATCTTTACCACGCCAAAGTGTGGCAAGCGGCTCTTTTAATTCAACCATCTAAACCACCTGTAATGATATCTGCGGCTTTCTCTGGCAGGCTGTACAAATCCTGAGTATCTGCATAATGGCGAGCATTCTCCGCCCAGGCCATTCGTAGCGAATACTGTGTTAACGCTTTGCGTAAGATCGCATTTAATTCTTCCTGACGGAATGGTTCCGCGATAACTGCTCCACAATTAGCATCTGCAATATAATGCGCGTATCCACATACTGCGGTTGTCAAAACAGGTAATCCAGCGGTGATCGCTTCAAGGAGAACAATACCTGCAGCTTCCTGGTAAGCGGGATGTAGTAAGAGATCTGCCGCTGCCATTAATTCAGACACGTCATTCCTCCCGGAAAAGAAATGCACGTTGCTACGTACCCCAAGTTTTTCTGCCAGCACTTCAAATTTGCGTGGTTTATCCTGACCAACGACAAACAAAAGCGTATTGTGGCGTAATGATTCCGGTAACGATGCCAAAGCCTTAATTGAGCGATCCACACCTTTACGACCGAAATCTGACCCAACCTGTAGCAATAAGTTTTGTTGTTCGGTTATGCCATTTTTCTGACGATATATTTCACGACTGTTTGGGATTTGCTCGCTGTATTTCCTGTCCGGATAGATGCCCGGCGGAAGAATTTGAAAACGTTCTGGTTCAGTCTGGTAATGCTTCTGGAAATCAGCGATTTGCTTATCGGTCAGCATCATGAGTTTCGTCGATTTACCATGTTCGAAAGTCGCTCGCTCAAATGCAGCATAATGGCGATAGCGTGATGTTAAACGATAGAAAAATCCCTTTTCTTGCGCCACTTTCTCGGCATAACAGACATCGGCGGCAAAATAGACATCCAGCCCAGGCATCTTATTAAACCCAACGACACGATCAGCAGGATGTACCTTCAGATGGTTTTGAACCCAGGCATAATATTCTGCATTACGTCCATGGTTAGTATGGGATTTAACCGGTACGCGAATAAGCTCAAATGCTTCCGGGCAATCGCCTTCCCACGACTGTGTATATACCCGAACATGGTGGCCCCGTGCGGCAACTGTTGACGCAATACGCATAAAGTCACGCTGTAGACCACCAAATGGAAAATATTTATATAAACAAAACGCCACGATCATAATTATGCATTCCTGTTAGCTGAAGGAGCATCTTCTGGCAACAGCTTTTCCGTAGCGGCAATGACATCTTCCGCTGGAATAACAGAAAGATATTTTTTGTTGCGGTCAAGTTCGTGCCGGGTAGGCATTTGTTGATAATTACCCGCCCAGAATTGAATAATATTATCGGTCCATGGACGCCAGAATACATGATCAGTGGCCCCAAATAGGCTAATAACTGGCGTCTTCACCGCCGCCGCAATATGCCCTGGCGCAGAATCCACACCAATAAAGAGTACGGCATGATCAATTAACGCACCCAGTTCAGGAAACTGTGTTTTACCTGCAAGGCCAGTGATAGGTTTTGTTTGGCAGCCTTGCGCTATTTCATCTACACAGGCGAGATCATCTGCCGAAGGCCCACAGGTCAGCACAACCTGATAACCGCGCCGTTGCAAAGCATCGATAACCATAGAAAACTTATCGTTATCCCAGCACTTAAATATCTGACGAGCTGTCGGTTGGATGACGACATAATGATCTTTCACGCCCAGAGCATCTAATTCCTGCCGCATTTTCTTCCAGCAATCCTCGGCGTAACTCATTGTTGTGTCGGTGTAGAAATCGGTAATACCTAATGGCTCAAGGACCGATAAATTACGCTCAACAATATGTGTACCGTGTATTGGCGCTAAGTGTGTAAAGCTTTTTTTCCAAATACTATGCTGCCGATGACCATAAAGTTGCGATATTTTCATACATGCAGGTAAACAACGTACCAGCAGTGCTACCATCCATTGATCCGTAAGATTAATGACCAGGTCATAATTATTCGCACGCAGAGTTTTTATCAACGAAAGCACATTTTTAATTTTATCGAATGTTCCCGCACCTTTATTGCTTATACCGTAGAGTGCATTAATTTCTGGGTTTTCAGATAAAATCGGAATTGTATCCTGGTAAAGCAGCATATCGATTTTTGCAGCGGGATAATTCTGCTTGAGTGTACTGATTACAGGAGTAGTTAATAACATATCTCCGTGATATCGCATCTTTATGACCAGGATATTTCGAAATGGCTTTTCCACTAGCGACTCTTTTGTATGATTGTCTGGTTAAGTTAAGCAGAAAAAAAGCACGCTACCGCCCCAGGCTCAACAGCTACCTGAATACTGATAACGCACTTACTTTGGCGTGCTAGTGTATCATTTCTTTCGCAGCAATCCGACCCGAATGTTTTTTATACACAAAATAGTTTTTAATCATAAAAATCATACAGATAAAAAACAATATACAGATAATTCTTGTACGAACGATGCCTATATAGAGTTGCAAATTGGGTCGAGTTTCAATGAATCGCATAAAAATACAAAAAAACTGAAGATGTCGCGGCAGATCAGACCAAACAGAAGCTATTTAAGTCAAAAACGGGAAAAGTAATGGTAAAGCCCCAGCTAAATACATAGAATCCCCAGCACATCCATAAGTCAGCTATTTATTATGCTCGAATTGCTTTACACCGCCCTTCTCTACCTTATTCAGCCGTTGATCTGGATACGGCTCTGGGTGCGCGGACGTAAGGCTCCGGCCTATCGAAAACGCTGGGGTGAACGTTACGGTTTTTACCGCCATCCGCTGAAACCAGGCGGCATTATGCTGCACTCCGTCTCCGTCGGTGAAACCCTGGCGGCGATCCCGTTGGTGCGCGCGCTGCGTCATCGCTACCCTGATTTGCCGATTACTGTTACAACCATGACGCCAACCGGTTCGGAGCGCGTACAATCGGCGTTTGGGAAGGATGTTCAGCACGTTTATCTGCCTTACGATCTGCCCGATGCGCTTAACCGTTTCCTCAATAAAGTCGACCCTAAACTGGTGTTGATTATGGAAACCGAGCTATGGCCTAACCTGATTGCGGCGCTACATAAACGTAAAATTCCGCTGGTTATCGCCAACGCGCGACTTTCTGCGCGCTCTGCGGCAGGTTACGCAAAGCTAGGCAAATTCGTTCGTCGCTTACTGCGTCGTATTACGCTGATTGCCGCCCAAAATGAAGAAGATGGCGCGCGTTTTGTGGCGCTGGGCGCAAAAAACAATCAGGTTACCGTTACCGGTAGCCTGAAATTCGATATCTCTGTAACGCCACAACTGGCTGCTAAAGCAGTAACGCTGCGCCGCCAGTGGGCACCGCATCGCCCGGTATGGATTGCCACCAGTACTCATGATGGTGAAGAAAGCGTGGTGATTGCTGCACATCAGGCGCTGTTAAAGCAGTTCCCGAATTTATTGCTCATTCTTGTTCCACGCCATCCGGAACGCTTCCCGGATGCGATTAACCTGGTCCGCCAGGCTGGACTAAGCTATATCACACGCTCTTCCGGAGAAATCCCTTCCGCCAGTACACAAGTGGTAGTTGGCGATACGATGGGCGAGTTGATGTTGCTGTATGGCATTGCCGATCTCGCTTTTGTTGGCGGTTCATTGGTCGAACGCGGTGGGCATAATCCGCTGGAAGCCGCTGCACACGCCATTCCGGTACTGATGGGGCCGCATACCTTTAACTTTAAAGACATTTGCGCACGGCTGGAGCAGGCAAGCGGGCTGATTACCGTCACTGATGCCGCGTCGCTGGAAAAAGAGATTTCCTCTTTACTCACCGACGCCGATTACCGTAGTTTTTATGGCCGTCATGCCGTTGAAGTGCTGTATCAAAACCAGGGCGCGCTGCAGCGTCTGCTTCAACTGCTGGAACCTTACCTGCCACCGAAAACGCATTGAGGTTGTTATGCAAAAACGGGCGATTTATCCGGGTACTTTCGATCCCATTACTAATGGTCATATCGATATCGTGACGCGCGCCACGCAGATGTTCGATCACGTTATTCTGGCGATTGCCGCCAGCCCCAGTAAAAAACCGATGTTTACCCTGGAAGAGCGCGTGGCGCTGGCACAGCAGGCAACCGCGCATTTGGGAAACGTTGAAGTGGTCGGGTTTAGTGATTTGATGGCCAACTTCGCGCGTAATCAACACGCTACGGTGCTAATTCGTGGCCTGCGCGCAGTTGCAGATTTTGAATATGAAATGCAGCTGGCGCATATGAATCGCCACTTAATGCCGGAACTGGAAAGTGTCTTTTTGATGCCTTCAAAAGAGTGGTCGTTTATCTCTTCATCCCTGGTTAAAGAGGTGGCGCGCCATCAGGGCGATGTCACCCATTTCCTGCCGGAGAATGTCCATCAGGCATTGATGGCAAAATTAGCGTAACTTTTATGCCGGATGGTATACCATCCGGCTCGCATGAATTACTTCTGGCACTGCCGGCAATAAAACGTCGCCCGTTGCGCATGTTTAGTCGCCACAATCGGCGTGCCACACACCCGACACGCCTCGCCTTTTCGCCCGTAAACCTGCAATTCCTGAGCGAAATAACCCGGTTTACCGTCACTTTGTAGAAAATCTTTCAGAGTTGTACCGCCCTGCTCAATCGAACGCAGCAACACCGCTTTAATCACCCGAGCTAACAATTCGCACTCCGCCAACGACAGTGATGACGCCAGCCGATCCGGATGGATCCCCGCCGCAAACAGTGATTCGCTGGCATAGATATTCCCCACGCCCACCACCAGCTTGTTATCCATCAGCCAGGGCTTAATCGCCGTTTTTTTCTTCGCGCACTTCTGATGCAGGTACTCACCGTTGAAATCGTCGCTAAGCGGCTCAGGCCCAAGATGGGCCAGCACATTGTGCCCCTCCAGCTCTTTGGTCCACAGCCAGGCACCAAAGCGGCGCGGATCGGTATAGCGCAGCACTTTGCCGTTGCTCATCACCAAATCAACATGGTCATGCTTTTCAGGGGGAAGTTCTTCTGGAAGGATACGCAGGCTGCCAGACATACCCAGATGAATGATAATCCAGCCCTCTGGCAGCTCCAGCAGCAGATATTTAGCCCGGCGCTGCACGCTAAGCACTGGTTGGTCGCTTAAACGGTAGATTTCTTCCGAAACCGGCCAGCGCAAGCGTCCGTTGCGCACCACCGCATGAAGAATAGTCGCACCAACGAGATGCGGTTCGATGCCGCGTCGGCTGGTTTCAACTTCTGGTAATTCAGGCATAGCATCTCCGGGAATGAACAGATGCAGTCAATATGGGGGCAAACAGATAACAAAAAACCCCGCCGGAGCGAGGTTTTTCGTTACATTAAAGCAAGAATTATTTAATTTTCGCTTCTTTGTAGATCACGTGCTGGCGAACAACTGGATCGAATTTCTTCAGTTCCAGTTTTTCCGGCTTAGTACGTTTGTTCTTCGTAGTGGTATAGAAGTGACCAGTACCAGCAGAAGAAACCAGCTTGATTTTCTCACGAATACCTTTAGCCATGATTTATTTCCTCTAAGTACTTAGTACTTTTCGCCACGGGCACGCAGTTCAGCCAGAACTGTATCGATGCCTTTTTTATCGATTACACGCATACCTTTAGCAGATACGCGCAGGGTGACAAAACGCTTTTCGCTCTCAACCCAGAAACGGTGAGAGTGCAGGTTCGGCAGGAAACGGCGTTTAGTCGCGTTCAGTGCGTGGGAACGGTTGTTACCGGTCACCGGACGCTTGCCAGTAACTTGGCAGACTCGGGACATGTCTATTCTCCAAAAATCAAATTAGCTCGAGCTTCGTATGGGGTATTGGCGCCTCGTCAGGCTTTACAGCCCGGTCATCGCAGTTCTATGTGAACTCTCGATTGCCAGGCCCAAATGCCAAACCCGAGATTCTCAAAGGTGGCGTAGTATACGCTGACTCGGCGATGTGCTCAAGTCCCGAACAGACAAAGATCCCGAAGGATCGCGCATAGCGGGTTAAATCCAGCCGCGTTCGGCAAAAGAAACATATTCTCCACGCCCAATCACGATATGGTCGAGCACGCGTAATTCCATGAACTGACAACTTTTTATTATCCGTTCGGTGATGAGTTTATCCGCTTTACTGGGTTCAGCACAACCCGAAGGGTGATTATGGGCAAGGATCAGTGCCGACGCGTTTATTTTTATCGCTTCGCGAACAATCTCACGCGGATGGACTTCTACATGGTTTAGTGTGCCGGAGAACAATCTGCTGTGGGTAAGTACCCTGTGTTGTGAGTCGAGAAAGATCACCATAAAGATCTCACGCTCCTCGCCCGTAAGCTGGCTTTGTAAAAATTCCCTCGTCATCTCTGGGCTGAGTAACGGGCTTTCTTCGCGCATCCTCACGTTGTAGTAACGTCGCGCCAGTTCGGCAATTCCCTTTAACTGGGCGAATTTCGCCACACCAATTCCATGAACGCCACTAAATTGTTCGTATTCGGAGGATAACAATCCGTAAAGAGAACCGAAATTCTCCAGCATCTCTTTCGCCAGGGTTAACACATCTTTACCGCGCGTTCCTGTACGCAGAAATAGCGCCAGCAGTTCAACATCCGTTAACGAGCCAATGCCCAACTTCAGCATTTTTTCGCGTGGCATCAACAATTCTGCATTGCTTTTCACCTTCACCTCCTTTGTGGAGAGCGCATCCTGTCATGGTCGACCGGTTAAATCGACGGTCAGTTTTCAGTACTGGAAAGCGCCTCGCAAAGTGATTCTCAGGTGAAAGCACGACAACAAAAGTATTGTGATAAAATCGCCAACTTATGGTGTCACCCAACAGGAAAAATCATCATGAGTCTGGCCGGTAAAAAAATCGTTCTCGGCGTCAGCGGCGGTATTGCTGCCTATAAAACCCCTGAACTGGTGCGTCGTTTGCGCGATCGCGGGGCCGACGTCCGTGTGGTAATGACCGAAGCGGCAAAAGCCTTTATCACTCCACTTAGTTTGCAGGCGGTTTCTGGGTATCCCGTTTCCGACAGTCTGTTGGATCCGGCAGCCGAAGCGGCAATGGGCCACATTGAGTTGGGTAAATGGGCTGATTTAGTGATTCTTGCCCCAGCCACGGCAGATTTGATTGCCCGCGTTGCTGCCGGTATGGCGAATGATTTGGTATCGACGATTTGCCTTGCGACTCCTGCGCCTGTTGCCGTGCTGCCAGCGATGAACCAGCAGATGTATCGTGCTGCTGCCACCCAGCATAATTTAGAGGTGCTTGCCTCGCGCGGTTTGCTGATCTGGGGGCCAGATAGCGGCAGCCAGGCCTGTGGTGATGTCGGCCCAGGGCGAATGCTCGATCCGTTAACCATTGTTGATATGGCGGTCGCCCATTTTTCACCCATCAACGACCTGAAACATCTGAACATTATGATTACCGCAGGTCCGACGCGTGAACCGCTCGATCCGGTGCGTTACATCTCCAATCACAGCTCCGGCAAGATGGGATTCGCCATTGCCGCAGCCGCTGCACGTCGTGGAGCAAACGTCACGCTGATTTCTGGCCCGGTTTCGCTACCGACTCCACCGTTTGTTAAACGTGTTGATGTGGTAACCGCACTGGAGATGGAAGCCGCCGTGAAGGCATCCGTGCAACAGCAAAATATATTTATCGGTTGTGCTGCCGTCGCGGATTACCGCGCAGCCACCGTTGCCAGCGAAAAAATCAAAAAGCAGGCGACGCCGGGTGATGAATTAACAATAAAAATGGTTAAAAACCCCGATATTGTCGCCGGTGTTGCCGCATTAAAAGACCATAGGCCTTATGTTGTTGGATTTGCCGCCGAAACAAATAATGTGGAAGAATACGCCCGGCAAAAACGTATCCGCAAAAACCTTGATCTGATCTGCGCTAACGATGTTTCCAGAAAAAATCAGGGATTTAATAGCGACAAAAACGCACTACACCTTTTCTGGCAGGATGGCGATAAAATCTTACCGCTTGAGCGAAAAGAGCTCCTTGGCCAATTATTACTCGACGAGATTGTGACCCGTTATGATGAAGAAAATCGACGTTAAGATTCTGGACCCGCGCGTTGGAAAGGAATTTCCACTCCCGACTTATGCCACTTCTGGTTCTGCCGGACTTGACCTGCGCGCCTGTCTCGACGACGCCGTAGAACTGGCACCGGGCGACACTACACTAGTGCCGACCGGACTGGCGATTCATATTGCCGACCCTTCACTGGCGGCGATGATGCTGCCGCGCTCCGGGCTGGGCCATAAGCACGGTATCGTGCTCGGTAACCTGGTGGGATTGATCGATTCCGACTATCAGGGTCAGCTGATGATCTCCGTGTGGAACCGTGGTCAGGACAGTTTCACCATTCAACCTGGCGAACGTATCGCGCAGATGATTTTTGTTCCGGTGGTACAGGCCGATTTTAATCTGGTGGAAGATTTTGACGCCACCGACCGGGGTGAAGGCGGTTTTGGTCACTCTGGTCGTCAGTAACGCATACGCATCCAAATAACGTCATAACATCGCCGCAAACATTTCGTTTGCGGTCATAGCGTGGGTGCCGCCTGGCAAGTGCTTATTTTCAGGGGTATTTTGTAACATGGCAGAAAAACAAACTGCGAAAAGGAACCGTCGCGAAGAAATACTTCAGTCTCTGGCGTTGATGTTAGAATCCAGCGATGGAAGCCAGCGTATCACGACGGCGAAACTGGCCGCCTCTGTCGGCGTTTCCGAAGCGGCTCTGTATCGCCACTTCCCCAGTAAAACTCGCATGTTCGATAGCCTGATTGAGTTTATCGAAGATAGCCTGATTACTCGTATTAACCTGATTCTGAAAGATGAAAAGGACACTACCGCGCGCCTGCGCCTGATTGTGTTGCTGCTTCTCGGTTTCGGCGAACGTAATCCAGGCCTGACCCGCATCCTCACTGGCCATGCGCTAATGTTCGAACAGGATCGTCTGCAAGGACGCATCAACCAACTGTTCGAGCGTATTGAAGCGCAGCTGCGTCAGGTATTGCGTGAAAAGAGAATGCGTGAGGGTGAAAGTTACACCACCGATGAAACGTTGCTGGCAAGCCAACTTCTGGCGTTCTGCGAAGGTATGCTGTCTCGTTTTGTCCGCAGCGAGTTTAAATACCGCCCGACGGATGACTTTGACGCCCGCTGGCCGCTGATTGCTGCGCAGTTGCAGTAATATGACGCCGGATGACTTACCATCCGGCGTTTCTTATCAAACCCCGTACTCTTCGCGATAAGCCTTAACCGCCGCCAGATGTTCCGCCATTTCCGGCTTCTCTTCGAGGTAAGCAATAAGATCTTTCAGAGTGATGATAGAAATCACTTTGCAGTTGTAATCACGCTCAACTTCCTGAATCGCGGAAATCTCACCGCGACCACGTTCCTGACGATCGAGTGAAATCAACACGCCAGCAAGCGTCGCGCCATTGGCCTGAATAATTTCCATCGACTCACGAATCGCCGTCCCGGCGGTGATCACATCATCCACCAGCATTACGCGTCCTTGTAACGCGCTACCGACCAGATTGCCGCCCTCGCCGTGGTCTTTTGCTTCTTTGCGGTTAAAGCAGTATGGCAGGTCAAGGTCATGATGCTCCGCCAGTGCCACAGCGGTAGTGGTGGCAATCGGAATCCCTTTGTAAGCAGGGCCAAACAGCAGATCGAACTCAATGCCAGAATCCACCAACGCTTCAGCGTAAAAACGGCCTAACAGTGCCAGGTCGCGCCCGGTATTAAACAGCCCGGCGTTGAAGAAATAGGGGCTTTTGCGCCCGGATTTCAGCGTAAACTCGCCAAACTTTAATACCTGTTTGCTAAGCGCAAATTCAATAAACTGGCGCTGATATGGTTTCATGCCTTCGCTCCTCATCTTACTTTTCTACAGACAAAAAAAAGGCGACTCATCAGTCGCCTTAAAAATCAGTTTGCCAGCGCCGCCTTCTGCGTCGCTACAATGGATTCGATTCCCCCTCGGGCCAGCGCCAACAAGGTGAGGAGTTCTTCGTGAGTGAACGGCTCGCCTTCCGCCGTTCCCTGAACTTCAATGATGCGCCCATCTTCGGTCATCACCACGTTCATATCCGTTTCTGCGGCAGAGTCTTCGACGTATTCCAGATCGCAAATCGCTTCGCCGTTAACGATACCCACCGAAACCGCTGCTACCATGCCTTTCATCGGGTTGGTTTTCAGTTTGCCATTCTCAACCAGCTTATTCAGTGCATCTGCCAGCGCCACGCAGGCACCAGTGATTGAAGCAGTGCGCGTGCCGCCATCGGCCTGAAGTACGTCGCAATCCAGCGTAATGGTGAACTCACCCAACGCTTTCAAATCAACCGCCGCACGCAATGCACGGGCAATCAGACGCTGGATTTCCATCGTGCGTCCGCCCTGCTTACCTTTCGCCGCTTCACGGGCGTTACGAGTGTGGGTAGAGCGCGGCAGCATACCGTATTCTGCGGTGATCCAGCCTTGCCCCTGCCCTTTCAGGAAGCGCGGCACACCTTCTTCAATAGAGGCGGTACACAACACTTTGGTATCGCCAAATTCGACCAGCACCGAGCCTTCTGCATGTTTTGTATAGTTACGAGTCAGGGTAACGGGACGCACCTGATTATTGCTACGGCCTGCTGGACGCATATTGAAATCTCCGGCTTGAAACAAATGTGGCTGCGCATTATACGGACTTCCGGCGGTTATTCCTATCCTGACAAGGCATCGATGGCTATAATCCTTCCACCTCTCCTTTTATAAACAGGAACGTCTATGATCCGCAGTATGACCGCCTACGCCCGGCGTGAAATCAAGGGTGAATGGGGGAGCGCAACCTGGGAAATGCGCTCGGTAAACCAGCGTTATCTGGAAACTTACTTTCGTCTGCCGGAGCAGTTCCGTAGCCTGGAACCTGTCGTTCGCGAGCGTATTCGTTCTCGCCTGACGCGTGGTAAAGTGGAATGTACCCTGCGCTATGAGCCAGATGTCAGCGCGCAAGGTGAGCTGATCCTCAACGAAAAACTGGCTAAACAGCTGGTAACTGCTGCGAATTGGGTAAAGATGCAGAGCGACGAAGGGGAAATCAACCCCGTTGATATCCTGCGCTGGCCGGGCGTAATGGCAGCCCAGGAACAGGATCTCGACGCTATTGCCGCTGAAATTCTTGCTGCTCTTGATGGTACGCTGGACGACTTTATCGTCGCGCGCGAAACCGAAGGTCAGGCGCTGAAAGCGTTGATCGAGCAGCGTCTGGAAGGCGTCACCGCCGAAGTGGCTAAAGTGCGCGCCCATATGCCGGAAATCCTGCAATGGCAGCGTGAACGTCTGGTCGCGAAGCTGGAAGATGCTCAGGTTCAGCTGGAGAACAATCGTCTGGAGCAAGAGCTGGTGCTGCTGGCGCAACGAATTGATGTTGCTGAAGAGCTGGATCGCCTCGAAGCGCATGTCAAAGAGACCTACAACATTCTCAAGAAAAAAGAAGCCGTTGGTCGTCGTCTGGACTTTATGATGCAAGAGTTCAACCGAGAATCGAACACTCTTGCTTCGAAATCTATCAATGCCGAAGTGACGAACTCCGCGATTGAGTTGAAGGTGTTGATTGAGCAGATGCGCGAACAGATTCAGAATATCGAGTAAGCGGCATCGCATTGTAGGCCATTGTTAATTTCAGCGGCTCTACGTACATCTACCCAAAAAACGTCAAAAACCCCATACTTTTTCTAATGCATTTTTCTTAACACAACATCAGAAAAATGCATTAGCTTTGCAGAAAGTACCAATTTCACATAACTATAAATTATCAATCCAAACTCACCTTAAAAAATCTCAATCGTGACAATGTGCACAAATCGCTACCCTGCCAGACAGATTTTTAGGGAGAGAACCATGCTTTTACACATTTTGTATTTGGTTGGTATTACCGCCGAAGCCATGACGGGGGCGCTGGCGGCTGGGCGACGCCGAATGGATACATTTGGCGTAATTATCATTGCGACCGCCACCGCAATCGGTGGTGGCTCAGTGCGGGATATTCTTTTGGGCCACTATCCGCTCGGTTGGGTCAAGCATCCGGAATATGTGATTATTGTCGCCACAGCCGCCGTACTGACCACTATTGTTGCTCCGGTGATGCCTTATCTGCGCAAAGTCTTTCTGGTGCTTGATGCGCTTGGGCTGGTAGTTTTTTCTATTATTGGTGCACAAGTCGCGCTGGATATGGGGCACGGTCCGATCATTGCCGTTGTCGCGGCGGTGACGACCGGTGTGTTTGGCGGCGTTTTGCGCGATATGTTCTGTAAACGCATCCCGCTGGTCTTTCAGAAAGAGCTGTATGCTGGGGTTTCATTTGCCTCCGCCGTACTCTATATCGCGTTGCAACACTACGTCTCTAACCATGATGTGGTGATTATTTCCACTCTGGTGTTTGGCTTTTTCGCTCGCTTGCTGGCGCTGCGTCTTAAGCTGGGTTTACCCGTCTTTTACTACAGCCACGAAGGTCACTAAGGTGCAAAACCTGTGATCTGCTGGGCAGCCAGCCAGTTGCCCAGCATCTTGATTTGCCCATTATCTTTCCATTCAATAAGTTGGCTGGTACGACGGGGGCCTGTCTCTGGCAGTTGCCGCCAATGCTGTTCGCTTCTCTGCAAAACTTGCTCCCAGGTGCTGGAATCGCTGGCGTTAAGCGCCGCCTGGGTCAAAGGTATTCCCATTGCCATCACCCAGCGGGTAAAAGGCTGCTTACGTGCCAGATTAAACTGATGCCATAACTGCTCGCTTTTGCTTTTCGCTATCCCCGGCGTGTTCTGCAATTGCTCTGGTGTTAACTGAAGCCATGAAAAGATATGCTCAAAACGATGAATCTGATGCAGCGCACGCCAGCCAGCCTCACCAATGCCGTCCAGCCCCAAAACCTGTTTTGACCCCAGCCAGACTAGCCGTGAAATGAATTGCTCCTGACAAACATCAGAAGCAAAGTAGCAGGTCAACGAATTAAAGCGGTTTTCTGGCGGCATTGGTTTAGTACGTTCCGTTCCGCGCCAGACCACATCATCAATGCGTGGAATACCCTGACCGGCGAGACTAACGAGAATTTGATCGCCAGGCGCAATATCCCATTCCTGCCAGCGCCTGACGGAACCAATATTCACCCGCTGAACTTTTTTATCATCCAGCATGACAGGCGCGAGTGACGCCACCACCGATATTTTGCCGCTCTTACCCACCGCAAACTGAATCGCATTCACTTCGGCAACCTGTGCCACTGGTTGATATTTCCACGCCACCAACCAGTTCGCCTGACCCGGTAGCCAATGGATGGATTCGGGTTCTTTCGCCGCTCGCACAACGACACCATCGGTAACAAAGGGTAACGCTGTTTTCCACCACTCATTACGTATCCGCTCAACCTCATCAGCATTTTTGACTGCGCGAGTGTACATCTGCGTCAGACTAAACCCTGCGGTTGCAAGCTGTTGCAATCGCTCGGCCATTAACTGCGGTCCATCCGGCCACGCCCAGATAAACACGCCAAGTGAATTTAGCGCGTCAGTACTGTTCTGCCGCATCATCATGCCCGCGACTTTCGAGCGCGCATTCATTCCACCCATTTGTTGTTGGATATGCCCCTCACGCTGGAGAAATATTTCGCCCTGCAGCGTACTGTTGGCTAAAGGTCCGCTGACGGATTGTGGTACAGAAGGAATTGAACGTACTTTCTGCGTCCAGTCTTCGCCTTTCAGACCATTACCACGACTGATCGCTTTAATCAGTTTTCCCTCACGGTAGACCAGAGTTACCGCAACACCATCAACTTTTGGTTGCACCCAAAGATCGCTGCGTTCACGCATCCACAGACTTAATGCGTTTTTATCCGCCATTTTGCGTACACCCGTATGGGCAACCGGATGCATAACCGCACCGTTTAAAGGCGGCATCATCACGTCGCGGGTCTCGTTCCCAAAACAGCGTTGCCACTGCGTAAGACGGGCGCTTAACTGATCGTAAACACCGTCTTCAACCTCACTTTTCCCTTCCTTCCAGTAGTCATCATCCCACTGTTTTATTTGCTGTTGCAGGCGGGAAATTTCTTCCTGTGATCTGGCTGGCGACCAGGCCGGACAGACCGCCCACGCCGATGATTGCCAGCACAAGATACTTATTAATATCGCCATCCATACTTTCATCATCACCTCCGCTGTAGATAGTCAGGCAGATATACAACGTGATGAAAGCAAAGCCGAGTGGCAAAAACGGAGTCTGCGAGGACGCTTCCTGAGAATCGTCTTTATTGCAGTGAATCACTGGCAAATGCGGAAGCAGCTACGCAAAACGCAACAACTTTGCGCAAAAAGTGTGAGCAAGGGCTACGTCACATGGCCGCGCCGTGTATAATAAGCTCGTATGTAGGTTTTATTTCGCTAATCACATACGAAAGATACTCATGGCTCAAGGCACGCTTTATATTGTTTCTGCCCCCAGTGGCGCGGGTAAATCCAGCCTGATTCAGGCTTTATTAAAAACCCAACCGTTGTATGACACCCAGGTTTCTGTTTCACACACCACACGCCAACCGCGTCCTGGTGAAGTCCACGGTGAACATTATTTCTTTGTTAATCATGATGAATTTAAAGAAATGATTAGCAGAGATGCGTTCCTCGAACACGCAGAAGTTTTTGGTAATTACTATGGCACTTCGCGTGAGGCCATTGAGCAAGTCCTGGCGACCGGTGTCGATGTTTTTCTCGATATCGACTGGCAGGGTGCGCAGCAAATTCGCCAGAAGATGCCGCACGCGCGGAGTATCTTTATTTTACCGCCGTCCAAAATCGAGCTGGATCGCCGTCTACGCGGTCGCGGTCAGGACAGCGAAGAGGTCATTGCAAAGCGTATGGCGCAAGCAGTTGCAGAAATGAGCCATTACGCCGAATATGATTATTTGATTGTGAATGATGATTTTGACACCGCACTGGGTGATCTGAAGACCATTATTCGCGCCGAACGCTTGCGCATGAGTCGCCAAAAGCAACGTCATGACGCTTTAATCAGCAAATTGTTGGCAGACTGAACCTTCTTTCAGTATCATGCCCAGTCATTTCTTCACCTGTGGAGCTTTTTAAGTATGGCACGCGTAACTGTTCAGGACGCTGTAGAGAAAATTGGTAACCGTTTTGACCTGGTACTGGTCGCCGCGCGTCGCGCTCGTCAGATGCAGGTAGGCGGAAAGGATCCGCTAGTACCGGAAGAAAACGATAAAACCACAGTAATCGCGCTGCGCGAAATCGAAGAAGGTCTGATCAACAACCAGATCCTCGACGTTCGCGAACGCCAGGAACAGCAAGAGCAGGAAGCCGCTGAAATTCAAGCCGTTACCGCTATTGCTGAAGGTCGTCGTTAATCACAAAGCGGGTCGCCCTTGTATCTGTTTGAAAGCCTGAATCAACTGATTCAAAACTACCTGCCAGAAGACCAAATTAAGCGTCTGCGGCAGGCGTATCTCGTTGCACGTGATGCTCACGAGGGGCAAACACGTTCAAGCGGTGAACCCTATATCACGCACCCGGTAGCGGTTGCCTGCATTCTGGCCGAGATGAAACTCGACTATGAAACGCTGATGGCTGCCCTGCTGCATGACGTGATTGAAGATACTCCCGCCACCTACCAGGACATGGAACAGCTTTTTGGTAAAAGCGTCGCCGAACTGGTAGAGGGGGTATCAAAGCTTGATAAACTCAAGTTCCGCGATAAGAAAGAGGCGCAGGCCGAAAACTTTCGCAAGATGATTATGGCGATGGTGCAGGATATCCGCGTTATCCTCATCAAACTCGCAGACCGTACCCACAATATGCGCACGCTGGGCTCACTTCGCCCAGACAAACGTCGCCGCATCGCCCGTGAAACTCTCGAAATCTACAGCCCGCTGGCACACCGTTTAGGTATCCACCATATTAAAACCGAACTCGAAGAGTTGGGTTTTGAGGCGCTGTATCCCAACCGTTACCGCGTAATTAAAGAAGTGGTGAAAGCCGCGCGCGGTAACCGTAAAGAGATGATCCAAAAAATCCTCTCAGAAATCGAAGGGCGCTTGCAGGAAGCGGGAATACCGTGCCGCGTCAGTGGTCGCGAGAAACATCTTTATTCGATTTACTGCAAAATGGTGCTCAAAGAGCAGCGTTTTCACTCAATCATGGATATCTACGCCTTCCGCGTGATCGTCAATGATTCCGATACCTGTTATCGCGTGCTCGGCCAGATGCACAGCCTGTATAAGCCGCGTCCAGGTCGCGTGAAAGACTATATCGCCATTCCAAAAGCGAACGGCTATCAGTCTTTGCACACCTCGATGATTGGCCCCCACGGCGTGCCGGTTGAAGTCCAGATCCGTACCGAAGATATGGATCAAATGGCGGAGATGGGTGTTGCCGCACACTGGGCTTATAAAGAGCACGGCGAGACCAGCACCACTGCGCAAATCCGCGCCCAGCGTTGGATGCAGAGCCTGCTGGAGCTTCAGCAGAGCGCCGGTAGCTCGTTTGAATTTATCGAGAGCGTTAAATCCGATCTCTTCCCGGATGAGATTTACGTTTTCACACCGGAAGGGCGCATTGTCGAACTGCCTGCCGGTGCCACGCCTGTCGACTTCGCGTATGCAGTGCATACCGATATCGGTCATGCCTGCGTCGGTGCGCGAGTTGATCGTCAGCCTTACCCGCTGTCGCAGCCACTCTCCAGCGGACAAACCGTTGAAATCATTACCGCGCCGGGCGCTCGCCCGAATGCCGCCTGGCTGAACTTTGTCGTCAGCTCGAAAGCACGCGCCAAAATCCGCCAGTTGCTGAAAAACCTCAAGCGTGATGATTCCGTCAGCCTGGGTCGTCGCCTGCTCAACCACGCGTTGGGTGGCAGCCGTAAGCTGAATGAAATCCCGCAGGAAAATATTCAGCGCGAGCTGGATCGCATGAAACTGGCGACGCTTGACGATTTGCTGGCAGAAATCGGTCTTGGCAATGCAATGAGTGTAGTGGTAGCGAAGAATCTCCAGCAAGGAGACGGTTCCATTCCACCAGCAACCCAAAGCCACGGGCATCTGCCGATTAAAGGTGCTGATGGCGTGTTGATCACTTTTGCGAAATGCTGCCGCCCTATTCCCGGCGACCCGATCATCGCCCATGTTAGCCCCGGTAAAGGTCTGGTGATCCACCATGAGTCCTGCCGTAACATCCGTGGCTACCAGAAAGAGCCAGAGAAGTTTATGGCTGTGGAATGGGATAAAGAGACGGCGCAGGAGTTCATTACTGAAATCAAGGTGGAAATGTTCAACCATCAGGGTGCGCTGGCAAACCTGACAGCGGCGATCAACACCACCAATTCCAATATTCAAAGTTTGAATACGGAAGAGAAAGATGGTCGCGTCTACAGTGCCTTTATTCGCCTGACCGCCCGGGATCGCGTACATCTGGCAAATATCATGCGCAAAATCCGTGTGATGCCAGACGTGATTAAAGTCACCCGAAACAGAAATTAATGTTTTATGAACCCAACACGTTATGCACGCATCTGTGAAATGCTCGCCAGGCGGCAGCCTGATCTGACCGTCTGCATGGAACAGGTTCACAAACCCCATAACGTTTCTGCGATCATTCGTACCGCAGATGCCGTTGGCGTACATGAAGTTCATGCCGTCTGGCCTGGCAGCCGGATGCGCACTATGGCCTCGGCTGCGGCTGGCAGCAACAGTTGGGTACAGGTGAAAACGCACCGCACCATTGGCGATGCTGTCGCCCATCTGAAAGGCCAGGGAATGCAGATTCTGGCTACACATCTTTCTGATAACGCCGTCGATTTTCGCGAAATTGATTATACCCGCCCGACCTGTATTTTGATGGGTCAGGAGAAAACGGGCATCACGCAGGAAGCGTTAGCACTGGCGGATCAGGACATCATCATTCCGATGATCGGCATGGTGCAGTCGCTGAACGTCTCCGTCGCATCGGCACTCATTCTTTACGAAGCCCAGCGTCAGCGGCAAAACGCTGGCATGTATCTGCGTGAAAACAGCATGTTACCGGAAGCAGAACAACAACGCCTGCTGTTTGAAGGCGGCTATCCGGTACTGGCGAAAGTCGCAAAACGCAAAGGTCTGCCCTACCCCCACGTCAATCAGCAAGGTGAAATCGAAGCCGATGCTAACTGGTGGGCCACCATGCAGGCCGCAGGGTAAGCGCCATGAAAGGTCGCCTGTTAGATGCTGTCCCGCTCAGTTCCCTAACGGGCGTTGGCGCGGCGCAAAGTAACAAGCTGGCGAAAATCAACCTGCATACCGTGCAGGACTTACTGTTACACCTTCCTCTGCGCTACGAAGATCGCACCCATCTCTACCCCATCGGTGAGCTACTGCCGGGCGTTTATGCCACGGTGGAAGGCGAAGTGCTGAACTGTAATATCTCCTTCGGCGGTCGACGGATGATGACCTGCCAGATTAGCGACGGCTCTGGCATTCTCACCATGCGTTTTTTCAACTTCAGCGCGGCGATGAAAAATAGCCTGGCGACGGGCCGACGTGTACTGGCCTACGGCGAAGCAAAGCGCGGCAAATATGGCGCGGAGATGATCCATCCGGAATATCGCGTACAGGGTGATCTCAGTACCCCGGAGCTACAGGAAACGCTTACGCCGGTTTACCCAACGACTGAAGGCGTTAAACAGGCAACGCTGCGTAAATTAACCGACCAGGCGCTGGATCTGCTCGACACCTGCGCTATTGAAGAACTGTTGCCGCCGGAACTGTCACAAGGGATGATGACGCTGCCGGAAGCCTTGAGAACTCTGCATCGCCCGCCGCCGACGCTGCAACTTAGCGATCTGGAAAGCGGGCAGCATCCGGCACAACGTCGTCTGATTCTGGAAGAACTACTGGCGCACAACCTCAGTATGCTGGCGTTACGCGCTGGAGCCCAACGTTTTCATGCCCAACCGCTTAGCGCCAATGACTCGCTGAAAAATAAACTCCTTGCCGCCTTACCGTTCAAACCAACGGGCGCTCAGGCACGTGTGGTAGCGGAGATCGAGCGCGATATGGCGCTGGATGTTCCCATGATGCGTCTGGTACAAGGCGATGTAGGTTCCGGTAAAACGCTGGTTGCTGCCCTCGCCGCGCTGCGTGCAATTGCTCACGGGAAACAGGTGGCGCTGATGGCACCAACCGAGTTGCTCGCCGAACAGCACGCCAATAACTTTCGCAACTGGTTTGAGCCGCTGGGTATTGAAGTGGGCTGGCTGGCTGGCAAGCAGAAAGGTAAAGCGCGACTGGCGCAGCAGGAAGCCATCGCCAACGGTCAGGTGCAGATGATTGTCGGCACTCACGCTATCTTCCAGGAACAGGTACAGTTTAACGGTCTGGCGCTGGTGATCATCGACGAACAGCACCGTTTTGGTGTGCATCAGCGTCTGGCACTGTGGGAAAAAGGTCAGCAGCAAGGCTTCCATCCGCATCAGTTGATCATGACCGCGACGCCGATCCCCCGCACGCTGGCAATGACCGCCTATGCCGATCTCGATACCTCGGTCATTGATGAACTGCCGCCAGGGCGTACCCCGGTGACGACAGTGGCGATCCCGGATACGCGTCGTAACGACATCATTGACCGCGTGCGTCACGCCTGCATGACTGAAGGACGTCAGGCTTACTGGGTTTGTACGTTGATTGAAGAGTCAGAGTTACTGGAAGCGCAGGCAGCAGAAGCCACGTGGGAAGAGTTGAAACTGGCACTACCAGAGTTGAATGTTGGCCTGGTACATGGGCGTATGAAACCTGCCGAGAAACAGGCGGTGATGGCGTCGTTTAAACAAGGCGAGTTACACCTGTTGGTTGCCACTACCGTCATTGAAGTCGGCGTTGATGTGCCTAACGCCAGCCTGATGATTATCGAAAACCCGGAGCGCCTGGGTCTGGCGCAGTTACACCAGCTTCGCGGGCGCGTGGGGCGTGGCGCGGTGGCATCTCACTGTGTGTTGCTCTACAAAACACCACTTTCCAAAACGGCGCAAATTCGCCTGCAAGTGCTGCGTGACAGCAGCGACGGGTTTGTGATTGCACAAAAAGATTTGGAGATTCGCGGCCCTGGTGAATTGTTAGGTACGCGTCAGACGGGTAATGCCGAATTTAAAGTGGCAGATTTATTGCGCGATCAGGCCATGATCCCAGAAGTTCAGCGCCTGGCACGACATATTCACGAACGTTATCCGCAGCAGGCAAAAGCCCTGATAGAACGCTGGATGCCGGAGACGGAACGCTACTCGAACGCATAAAGACGGCGGAGAGAAGACCGCCGTTTCAGATTGATTACCTTCCTGCCGGATGCGGCGTGAGCGCCTTATCCGGCCTACAAAAAACTCACAAAATCAATAAATTGAGAATCATTACGCAGGCCAGATAAGCGAAGCGTATCAGGCATTTGTCTTTGTTGCGGCGGCACGCATACCGCCGCTTCATCGGTTACCCCGCAAAAATCGGCAACATCAAATACAGTTTAATCACCAGGGCGTTAACGATATCGATAAAGAACGCACCGACCATCGGCACCACCAGGAAGGCCATGTGCGACGGGCCAAAGCGTTCGGTAATCGCCTGCATGTTGGCGATTGCCGTTGGCGTTGCACCAAGGCCAAAACCACAGTGACCCGCAGCCAGCACCGCCGCATCGTAGTTTTTGCCCATCATGCGCCAGGTGACAAAGATAGCGTACAACGCCATGAAGATAGTCTGTGCGACCAGAATCGCCAGCATCGGCAGCGCCAGCGAAGCCAGCTCCCACAGCTTCAGCCCCATCAACGCCATCGCCAGGAACAACGACAGACTTACGTTACCCAACACCGATACAGCACGCTCAAAGACACGGTAAAAGCCCATCATGGACAAACCGTTGCTCAGAATCACGCCCACAAACAGCACGCAAACGAAGGTTGGCAATTCAAAAGCTGTGCCAGCCAAAAGTTGCGCAACAATTTTCCCCACCGTCAGACAGATAGCAATCAGCGCGATGGTTTCAATTAGTACCAGCGAAGTGATCATGCGCCCCACGTCCGGCTTTTCAAATGCGGTGGGGACTTCCTGGTCATCCGGAATACCGTTTGGCGTGGTGGAGTGTTTCACCAGATACCGCGCCACCGGCCCCCCAATCAAGCCGCCCAGCACCAGACCAAACGTTGCACAGGCCATCGCCACTTCCGTCGCGTTGGTGAAGCCATAACGTTCAATGAACAATTTACTCCACGCAGCTCCCGTACCGTGTCCGCCGGAAAGCGTAATAGAGCCAGCCAGCAGCCCCATCAGTGGATCAAGCCCTAACAGGCTAGCCATCCCAATGCCGATGGCATTTTGCATCACCAACAGGCCAACAACCACGATGAGGAAAATCCCCACCACACGCCCACCAGCACGCAGGCTGGCAATATTGGCATTCAGACCAATGGTTGCGAAGAATGCCAGCATCAACGGATCGCGCAGGGACATATCAAAATTGACTTCCCAGCCCATACTTTTTTTCAGCACCAGCAGCGCCAGTGCCACCAGCAACCCTCCGGCAACCGGTTCAGGTATGGTGTATTTCTTCAGAAAGGAGACGGAATGGACCAACTTGCGCCCGAGCAGCAACGTCAGGGTTGCTGCAACAAGCGTTGCTAAAGTATCGAGATGAAACATAGTTACTCCTTTGTGTCCGCACCACTCTTTCACACTCGTCATACTTCATCGCGCATGTGCAGTAGGGCGAAATATGACGAGTATCGAGTCATGCTATCCCGGTTCGAATTCTCAGCTGAAAATAAAAAAATGGCATGGATTTTAAGCAGAAAACAACCAAAAGTTATATAAAAAAGTGCATTTATCGCATTTAAATATTTAGAAGAATGCATGGCAAACGTTTGCTTTTACCTTTCGGTCAGCTAAAATGCCCGCTTTGCCACCACGGGATTGTTTTCGATGTCTGTTTCCACCCTAGAGTCAGAAAATGCGCAACCGGTTGCGCAGACTCAAAACAGCGAACTGATTTATCGTCTTGAAGATCGTCCGCCGCTTGCTCAAACTCTGTTTGCCGCCTGTCAGCATCTGCTGGCGATGTTTGTCGCGGTAATCACGCCAGCATTGTTAATTTGCCAGGCGCTGGGTTTACCAGCACAGGACACGCAACACATTATTAGTATGTCGCTGTTTGCTTCCGGTGTGGCGTCGATTATTCAGATTAAAGCCTGGGGGCCGGTTGGTTCCGGGTTATTGTCTATTCAGGGCACCAGCTTTAACTTCGTTGCCCCGCTGATTATGGGCGGAACGGCACTGAAGACCGGTGGCGCCGATGTTCCAACCATGATGGCGGCGCTCTTCGGCACACTGATGCTGGCAAGTTGCACCGAAATGGTAATCTCCCGCGTTTTGCACCTGGCGCGCCGCATTATTACGCCTCTGGTTTCTGGCGTTGTAGTAATGATTATCGGCCTGTCGCTAATACAGGTTGGGTTAACGTCCATTGGCGGCGGTTATGCGGCCATGAACGATAACACCTTTGGCGCGCCGAAAAATTTGCTGCTGGCGGGCGTGGTCTTAGCTTTAATCATTCTGCTTAACCGTCAACGTAACCCTTACTTACGCGTGGCCTCGCTGGTGATTGCGATGGCAGCCGGATATGCGCTGGCGTGGTTTATGGGCATGTTGCCAGAAAGCAACGAGCCGATGACGCAAGAACTGATTATGGTGCCAACACCGCTCTATTACGGGCTTGGTATTGAATGGAGTTTGCTGTTGCCGCTGATGCTGGTCTTTATGATCACCTCGCTGGAAACTATTGGCGATATCACCGCCACCTCCGACGTTTCCGAACAACCGGTTTCTGGTCCGCTGTACATGAAACGTCTGAAAGGCGGCGTACTGGCAAACGGCCTGAACTCGTTTGTGTCGGCGGTGTTTAACACCTTCCCGAACTCCTGTTTCGGGCAGAACAACGGTGTGATCCAGTTGACCGGTGTTGCCAGCCGTTATGTCGGTTTTGTCGTCGCACTGATGCTGATTGTGCTCGGCCTGTTCCCGGCTGTGAGCGGTTTTGTGCAGCATATTCCGGAGCCGGTACTTGGCGGCGCTACGCTGGTGATGTTTGGTACTATCGCCGCATCAGGTGTGCGTATTGTTTCTCGTGAGCCGCTGAACCGTCGGGCCATTCTGATTATCGCGCTGTCGCTGGCGGTCGGTCTGGGCGTTTCTCAGCAGCCGCTGATTTTGCAGTTTGCCCCTGACTGGCTGAAAAACCTGCTCTCCTCCGGGATTGCCGCTGGCGGTATCACTGCCATTGTGCTGAATCTGATTTTCCCGCCGGAAAAACAGTAATCCACTCGCGGCGGTAAAATTCTTTACCGCCGTAGCCACTCGCTTTCTCCATTCCCGCCTTGAGGAATGCGCGTAAATCGTGCATAACTCCCTTATGTGCATTTCACGGGATGGAAGACCATGAAATTTATTGGGAAGCTGCTTCTCTACATTTTCATCGCGCTATTCGTGGCGATCGCTGGCCTCTATTTCCTGCTGCAAACCCGCTGGGGAGCAGAGCATATCAGCGCATGGATATCCAGGAATAGCGACTATCATTTGACCTTCGGGGCGATGGATCACCGCTTTTCCGCGCCATCTCATATCGTGCTGGAGAACGTCACATTCGGTCGCGATGGTCAACCCGCCACTCTGGTGGCGAAAAGTGTCGATATTGCGCTAAGTAGTCGACAACTGAGCGAACCACGCCATGTTGATACTATCCTGCTGGAAAACGGGACGCTGAATCTCACCGGCCAGACCGCGCCACTACCGTTCAAAGCGGATCGTCTGCAACTGCGTGATATGGCGTTTAACAGCCCCAATAGCGAGTGGAATCTCAGCGCACAGCGAGTAAATGGCGGCGTCGTTCCGTGGTCGCCGGAAGCCGGTAAAGTCCTGGGCACGAAGGCTCAAATTCAGTTCAGTGCCGGCTCTCTGTCGCTCAACGATGTTGCTGCTACCAATGTACTGATTGAAGGCACTATTGATAACGATCGCGTCACGCTTACGAATCTGGGCGCCGATATCGCCCGTGGCTCATTAACCGGTAATGCGCAGCGTAATGCCGATGGTAGCTGGCAGGTGGAAAATCTGCGCCTGGCTGATATCCGTCTGCAAAGCGAAAAATCTCTGACCGATTTCTTTGCACCTTTGCGCTCTGTCCCGTCGTTGCAGATTGGTCGCCTTGAAGTGATCGACGCTCGCCTGCAAGGTCCGGACTGGGCGGTGACCGACCTCGATCTCAGCTTGCGCAACATGAACTTCATTAAAGATGACTGGCAGACGCAGGAAGGCAAGCTGTCAATGAACGCCAGCGAGTTTATTTATGGTTCGCTGCATTTATTTGACCCGATTATGAACGCGGAGTTTTCCCCACAGGGCGTGGCGCTTCGCCAGTTCACCAGCCGCTGGGAAGGCGGAATGCTCCGAACGTCAGGGAACTGGCAACGCGACGGGAAAACGCTGATCCTCGACGATGCAGCGATTGTCGGGCTGGAATATACCTTGCCGAAAAACTGGCAACAGTTGTGGATGGAAACGACCCCAGGCTGGTTAAACCGCCTGCTACTGAAGAGATTTAGCGCCAGCCGCAACCTGATCATTGATATCGATCCGAACTTCCCGTGGCAGCTCACTGCGCTGGATGGTTATGGCGCGAATCTGACGCTGGTTGCCGATCATAAGTGGGGCGTCTGGAGTGGCACGGCGAACCTGAATGCCGCCGCCGCAACGTTCAATCGTGTCGACGTTCGTCGCCCGTCGCTGGCGCTAACCGCCAATAGCAGCACGGTGAATATCAGCGAACTTAGCGCGTTTACCGAGAAAGGCATTCTTGAAGCTACTGCCAGCGTCTCACAAACGCCGCAGCGCCAGACCCATATCAGCCTGAACGGACGCGGTGTGCCGATGAACATTTTGCAACAGTGGGGATGGCCAGAGTTACCGATTACGGGCGATGGCAATATTCAGCTCACCGCCAGCGGCGATATTCAGACCGATGTACCGCTAAAACCTACGGTTAACGGACAACTCCATGCTGTGAACGCAGAAAAGCAGCAGGTAACCCAAACCATGAATGCTGGCGTAGTTTCCAGTGGCGAAGTCACGTCAACGGAGCCAGTGCAGTAAAAATCAATCTCGCCGGGCACGACATAGCCGTACCCGGCATTCCTTCAATAAATTACAACGTAATTGTCAGCGCATTCCCTTGAGGCGTCACCACCACGCCCAAATCACTTTCAGCCTGTAAACCGCCTTGCAAACCATTTACTTTCGCAATATTACGCAAGCACAGTGTCCAGTTCTTCGCCTCGCCCGCGCCTGTCACGGTAATCGTATTGCCAGTACGCGTCGCTTTCAGGGTGAAGATCACCGAACCGTCGGCGGCGGGCACTTCACAGACAGCTTCACGCCCGTCTTGCAGATTAAAGAGTTGGAAAGCCGTGCCTTCATGCCATGCGTAGTCGGGGCGTTGATCATTGTTCCCCAGCGCCAGTAAGGTGTTGTCACGCACGTAAACCGGCAAACTAAGAAAATCATGCTGCTGTTTATGCCAACGACTGCCTTCTGTTTCATCGTTATGCCACAGATGCGTCCAGCGACCTTCTGGCAGGTAAAACTGTACATCGCCCGCTTCAGAGAACACTGGCGCAACCATCACGCTGTCGCCCAACATATATTGACGGTCAAGATAATCACAGGCTGGATCGTCCGGGAACTCCATCACCATTGCGCGCATCATCGGCGTACCCAGCGCGTTAGCACGAGCGGCTTCGCGGTACAGATACGGCATCATGCGGCATTTAAGCTGTGTGAAATGGCGCACGACATCGCAGGATTCATCATCATAGGCCCACGGCACACGATAAGATTTGCTGCCATGCAAACGGCTATGGCTGGAGAGCAAACCAAATGCGCACCAGCGTTTGTAAACGTGTGCCGGAGCGGTATTCTCAAAGCCACCGATATCGTGGCTCCAGAAACCAAAACCGGAAAGGCCAATAGATAACCCGCCGCGCAGGCTTTCCGCCATCGATTCGTAATTGGCGTAGCAGTCTCCGCCCCAGTGCACGGGAAATTGCTGTGCGCCCACGGAAGCGGAACGGGCAAACAGGACAGCCTCTTCCTCACCGACAGTGTCTTTCAGGACGTTCCATACCAGTTCGTTGTAGATGTACGCATAATGGTTATGCATTTTCTGCGGATCGGAACCGTCAAACCACTGAACGTCTGTTGGAATACGTTCGCCAAAGTCGGTCTTAAAGCAATCGACACCCATCGCTACCAGGCCTTTCAGTTTATCGGCGTACCATTTGCAGGCATCTGGGTTGGTAAAATCATAAATCGCCAGACCTGGCTGCCATTTATCCCATTGCCATAACGAGCCGTCCGGGCGTTTGAGTAAATATCCTTTCTCTTGCAACTCTTTAAATACCGGCGATTTTTGCCCTATATAGGGGTTAATCCAGACGCAGATTTTCAGCCCTTTCGCTTTCAGGCGGCGAATCATCCCTTCCGGGTCAGGGAAAGTGACCGGATCCCACTCAAAATCGCACCACTGGAAGGCTTTCATCCAGAAACAGTCGAAGTGGAAAACATGTAGCGGCAGATTACGTTCCGCCATGCCGTCGATAAAGCTGTTTACCGTAGCTTCGTCATAATTAGTGGTAAATGAAGTCGTTAACCACAAACCAAAGGACCATGCTGGCGGCAGTGCCGGACGCCCGGTAAAACGGGTATAACGATCGAGCACCGCTTTCGGCGTCGGGCCATCGATAACAAAGTATTCGAGATATTCACCCTCGACGCTGAACTGCACTTTGGAGACTTTCTCCGATCCCACTTCAAACGAGACGCACTGCGGATGATTAACCAGCACGCCGTAGCCACGGTTGGTGATATAGAACGGGATGTTTTTGTACGCCTGTTCGGTGCTGGTTCCGCCGTCACGGTTCCAGGTTTCCACCATCTGACCGTTACGCACCAGCGCGGTGAAGCGTTCCCCCAGACCGTATACTGTTTCACCGACACCGAGATCCAGGCGCTCAAATATGTAGCTACGGTTGGTGTTGGTGTCCTGTATATAGCCGTTATTTTTCAACTGGCTACCGGTAATACGCACACCATTGCGCAGAAAATCGAGCGACCAGAATTCACCTTTGGTAACACGAACACTCAAATTACCGCTCTTCAGCTCGGCATATTCAATTGTGTTTTGCATCTCCACCGGAACGTCATGCAACACATTAAGCGGGTAGTGCGGACCGTTATCCAGCGCCCCTTGAAAATGCTCAATCCGCACGCCAACCACACCTTCCTGAGGTGAAAAAAAGCGTAGCGTAAACAGTGGCGTATCCAACTGCCAGGTACGCTCCCGCACATCACGCGGCGCGGCGTAAACCACCATCTCCTTTCCCTGTTGCTCAACATCAAAAACCTGGATGGGGTGAATCAAATTAAGACCAGGTTGAATAAGCCAGTTTCCATCGCTGATTTTCATAATCCGTTCCTTTCGTTCTGAAATTTTTGTTAGCGCAAGCATGACAAGTGAAGAAGGCGCCAGTCAGACAGCCCGAAAGTAAACCATCCTTAAGAGTGCGGATATTGCTATTTTTTGTTATCAACTTACGTTTCTTGTTTTCTGTGATCGCGGTAGCGCCAAAATGTAACTTATGGATTTGCTGAAGGTTTCTGTGAAAGGGATCATGGCAAGACGAAACGATACGGAAAAAAGTGTGATGGGGGATGTGATAAGGCGAGGAAGTAGCTATAATGCGCCCCGCCTCCATGTAGCAATCGAGGCGCGGAAGATCGTCGTCTCCGGTGAGGCGGCTGGACTTCAAATCCAGTTGGGGCCGCCAGCGGTCCCGGGCAGGTTCGACTCCTGTGATCTTCCGCCAAAATGCCTCTTCTGACGTTCACCAATCCCTTGTAATACGATTAAAACCAGACATTTTCTTCTGTTCATGATTCAATCGGCTTAACCGAGTTCTTTCTTAACATTTATTGCAATGGCGGCGACATGTCAGACAAAGACTTAACCCAGTTTCCGGCAGACGAATTTAACAAATCAACAGCAGGCAGGAGAGATCGTCCCCGGCATTGATCATGTCAATCGCTTTATCCATCCGCTCATTGATAATTGGCGAATGCAAGGTTTTCTCGGCAAGGCTCGCCACAATCTTCAGCACCGTTGCCTCATCTGGTGTTACTTCCAGCGATGTCACACTCAACAAATGCTTAATATAGAAATAATCGAGGATTAAACGGTAAACCTGGCGCATGATCGTTGAGAAATCAGCATCCGGAAAATGACAGTGGTAAATTTTGTAGGTCAGTAAATTGCGCAATACATGCGGGGCGCTAAGGATAGAATCCTGGCAAAGCTGCTGCCATTGCTTATCCAGAACTGCAAACTTGTCGACCAGATCCTGCTTATCCGTACTGGCTGTAATGTTTAAATACGCCGCCATCTTCCGATGCACCCCAGCGATAATGTTATCCCTGGCGCCTTCATTCGCGATAAGTGAACCCAATGCCGACAGCGCGCGCACCTTCAATCCAACCGACTCCGTTGACGTTGAGCGATGAATCAAACTTATACCTGCCGCCAGCTCGCTTAATAGTTCCTGATGATACTGTTCGGCCTGCGCAAAATGGCGATGCAGATCGAACTCAATGCGTTGCAAGTAAACCATAAACTGTGCCAGCGCCATCAGGTTCTCTTCAACGTTCAACGATGGCGCCTGTAGAAGGTGCCAGGCAAAGAGATGCACAATCTGTTGGATCTGATTAACCGGCTGCTGCCGGGCGATGATATTGTTTTTCGCCTTCGCCAGCAGCTCATCTTGTTCATGCACTAACATGCTGTCGGCATCGAACAATACCAGCCGGGCTACTTCTGGACATGAAAGCGTCATCGAATAACGAGTTGTATCCGCGTAGTGCTTTTTACAACGTGGATAAGTAGAACAGGTAACTGAAAGCGCGTTGCCTCCCAGCTCGCGATGAACCAGGCAGAGTTTATTTTCGTCGAGAAACGGACACTGTCCCTGCGCGTCCAGCTTAATTCTCGAATATCTTTGTTTACCTTTTCGCACCAGCATCAAATTCTCTTTCGCCAGGCTGGAGATTTCCGGATGGTGTGCGTTGAGGTAATCATGATGAGTTTTCTTGTCGATATCTATTTGCCATCCCTGACAACAGGAAATCAGGCAGTCAGAACCGACACAGGAAAACTTCTTCACAAACTCGGGTTTAATCACTTTATGGATTTGCATAGCATTCTTCGCGTTTAAAAAGCGAACAGTAGCATGTTGTCAGAAAAAAATGATAACGCCATAACATGACGGTTTAATAAGCATTTCACGCGTTTCATAAAGATAAAGAATAATGCTCGACCTCATCAAATTACCCACGCTATTTGTCAGCGACGCTAATGCAAAATATTTCATTGCGACGTGATAAAAAATTTCGATGCTTTTGAATAACGACCTACGCAAACCATGAAGGATACTTATGAGAAGAATATTCATGGTTCCGACGAGAATAATATAAAAGCCTCACGGTCGATTTTATTTTTAGATTGCTTCTGGCTGGCGATAATAATGTCAGACGTATCAACGGCCTGCCTGTTATTGATAAAGATGCGTAACTATTGCTGAAAGGCAACATAAATATGCTTTATATGAACAGAGCCATCCTTGCCATTTTTGCTATCATGCCTGCATACATAAACGACAAAACCGTATGCAGAGGGGAAAAATGGGTTCCACCAGAAAGGGGATGCTGAACGTTCTAATTGCCGCCGTATTGTGGGGAAGTTCAGGTGTCTGCGCACAATACATCATGGAGCAAAGCCAGATGTCATCGCAGTTTCTTACCATGACGCGACTGATATTTGCCGGTTTTATTCTGCTAACGCTCTCCTTTGTCCACGGCGATAAAGTCTTCTCAATCATTAAAAATCATAAAGATGCCATCAGCCTGCTGATTTTTTCCGTTGTTGGCGCACTGACCGTCCAGCTTACTTTTTTACTGACAATTGAAAAATCCAATGCCGCTACAGCAACGGTGCTGCAATTTTTATCACCAACGATTATCGTGGCATGGTTCTCACTGGTACGTAAATCACGCCCCGGCATCCTGGTTTTTTGCGCCATTCTGACATCGCTGATTGGTACGTTTTTATTGGTGACACACGGTAATCCGACGTCATTATCGATCTCTCCTGCTGCGTTATTCTGGGGTATCGCCTCGGCATTTGCTGCCGCATTCTATACGACATACCCCTCAACGCTCATTGCCCGTTACGGCACGCTGCCCGTGGTTGGCTGGAGTATGCTCATTGGTGGTCTGATCCTGCTGCCCTTTTATGCCGGACAAGGAACAAATTTTGTGGTTAATGGCAGTCTGATTCTGGCGTTTTTCTATCTGGTGGTAATTGGAACTTCGCTGACTTTTAGTCTGTATCTGAAAGGCGCACAGTTAATTGGCGGGCCAAAAGCCAGCATTTTGAGCTGTGCAGAACCATTAAGTAGCGCGCTGCTCTCTTTACTGCTGCTGGGGATCACTTTCACATTACCTGACTGGCTGGGAACGCTGCTGATTCTGTCATCGGTCATTTTGATTTCAATGGATTCCCGCCGCCGCGCCAGAAAAATGTAATCGTCCGGCGCGGCGCGGTTGATAATTACCAGCCCGGCACCGCGCCACCGTTAAAGATAGTTTCTGCCGCTTTAGCAACTTCCGGTGATTGATAAGATTGCAAAAATTCCTTCACGTTTTCTGCATCCTTGTTATCTTCCCGCGCCACCAGAATGTTCACATACGGCGAATTTTTATCTTCAATAAATACGCTGTCATGCACCGGGGAAAGCCCGGTTTGTTGAATATAAGTCGTACTGATAATCGCCACATCCACTTTCGGGTCGTCCAGTACGCGCGGCAACTGTGCCCCTTCCAGTTCCATAATCTGTAAATGACGCGGGTTATCGGTAATATCCAACGCCGTTGGCAGTAAACCTTTCCCCTCTTGCAACGTAATCAGTTTCTCTTTTTGCAACAGTAACAGCGCCCGCCCAAGGTTGGTCGGATCATTCGGAATCGCCACTGTCGCCCCATCTTCTAGCTGATCGACCGTTTTGATTTTTTTCGAATAGCCCGCCATGGGGAAGACAAAGGTATTCCCCACCGCCACCAGTTTATAACCGTGCGCCTGATTATCCTGTTCAAGGAAAGGGCGATGCTGGAATACATTGGCATCCAGTTCACCATGATTTGTTGCATCGTTCGGCAGCAATGAACCGCTAAATCCAATCAGTTCAACCTCAAGGCCATACTTCTCTTTAGCCACTTTTTTAGCGACTTCCGCCACATCCTGTTCGGCACCGTTTATGACCCCAACTTTAATGTGTTTTGTATCGCTACTTTGCTGGTCGCAGCCTGCCAGTAGTATTCCTGCCAGTAATAACGCTACTCCTGTTCGTAGATGATGTGTTGTCAGTTTCATTTTTTATCCTTTTATTAATGATTACCTGACTATAGCGGTAAGGTCGCTGCGGTTAAAAAACGAAATGCTATCGATAAGAAGAAAAAGGAATAAAAGAGGAATATAAGGTCTGGCACTTCTTACTGAATACTAAAACGCGTTTCGTACAGCATGATTAGAGCGATGAAAACAAACTACACTTATGCTTCATTCGATGCCATTTGTAAAAAGGTAGAACTCATGAAACCAACGACGCTGCTTCTTATTTTCGCTGTTTTCGCGATGCCGGGTATCGTATATGCCGAGTCGCCTTTTAGCTCGTTACAATCGGCGAAAGAGAAAAATACGGTATTACAAGATTTGCGAAAAATTTGTACCCCGCAGGCATCGTTATCAGATGAAGCGTGGGAAAAGTTAATGTTGTCTGATGAAAGCAATAAACAACACATACGCGAAGCCATCGTGGCGATGGAGCGTAATAATCAGAGTAACTACTGGGAAGCGTTGGGCAGGGTAGAATGCCCGGATATGTAAGAGCGGCAACAGCCGCTGACCAACACTTCTTTAGCCTGATATCAGGATTTCTTCATTTTCACTTTTGCAGTAACCAACAGCGCGGTAAGCAACATCAACGTGCCGGACAATATTAACGGCGAAGTCAGGCCAATGTTATCCAGTGCATAACCGCCAATTGCCGCGCCGCAGGTATTGGCAAGCTGAATAACAGCCACCTGAATAGATCCCGCCTTTTCTGCCTGGTCGGCTAATGAGCGGGTGATCCACGTTGACCAGCCCACGGGAATTAAAGCAAAGGTCAGCCCCCAGATAATCGCCACGCCGGTAGCAACAATTTTATCGCTTCCCCACAACGTCAGTACCAGCGCACTAAGAGCAAGCACTAACGGTGCTCCCGCTAAGGCCAGTTTTACTGAACGTTTAAGAATGATCGACGAAAGCGACGTACCGACAAAACTGGCGATACCAAAACTCAGCAGTACCAGTGTTAAGCCATCCACGCCGAATCCCGCCAGATTCATATACACAGGACGAATATACGTGAAGAAAGCGAACTGCCCCGCAAAGGACATAAAGATAGCAATCATCCCGGCCATCACCCCCGGACGCTGCAACAGGCGGAAGGTATTTTGTTTCTGATGCGAGGGTTCGCCAGGCAGCGAAGGCAATGATTTGATAATCCAGATAATACACAGCACGCCCATCACCGCTGCCGCATTAAAGACATTGCGCCAGCCGATAAGCTCACCTAAAAAGCTGCCTAACGGCGCGGCAATCACCAGCGCAATAGAAACCGCGCCGAAGATCACCGACAGCGCCTTCGGCACCGTACGAGGTGGCACCAGACGCATAGTCAGCGACGCTGACATCGCCCAGAATCCGCCCAGCGCCAGCCCGAGACAGGCTCGACCGATTAATAACATTCTGAACGAGCTGGCAAAGGAAACCAGCAAGCAAGAGAGCGTCAGCAAGACGGCGAACAGAATGACAACGTAGCGGCGGTCAGTGGCCTGAATTGTCTGGGTAATAAACAAACTGGCAAACATCGCCACAAAGGCGGTCACAGTCACCGATTGCCCGGCAAGCCCTTCCGAAATCCCTAAATCCTGCGCCATCGGCGTCAGCAAACTGACAGGTAAAAACTCAACGATAATCAGGCAGGCGACGCAAAACGCCACCGAGAAAACGGCAGACCAGTTCGGTCGGGTGATGGCATCCGCGCCACAGTTTTCTTCGATATGTTCACTCATGGTGTTACCCGTGGCATGTTTCAGGGGAAAAGCCGGTCAGTTTAGCATTGAAATGTGTGACGCATTTAACGTTTTTGCAACCTTTACGGTGTTGCTTGAGCTGGAGTTAAGATCGAAACGGAACAGGGCAAAGATTACCGAATGCGGCATGAACGCCTTATCCCCCCTACAGGTCAGGCGCGGTCTGTAGGCTGATAAGACGAAGCGGTTTTAATACAGCCAGTGAACGCCCTCGGCAGGCTGAAAGAATGCGTTATAGCGCATCTGGAAAGCGTTAATCTCCTGCATTTCAGGTTCTGTTTCGCGCAGAAAACCCAGCGCCAGCCTGACCTGAGCGTCGGTAATGGGAGCTGCGAGGCGGGCTTTTTGTAAAATCCGATGCCATTGCAACAGATTCTGTTCGCTGCCATCGACAATGACAATTTGCCAGATGAGCAACACCTGCGCAGCATTTTGCAGGTGCGACTCATCCGGGCGATGCAGATAACGTAAAAATTCGTCACCCGCTGACTTTCCCATCTGATCGACCATCGATTCGATGGGTACGACATCAATATTCAGCCGATCGCTCAGGCGGCGAATCGCCTTTCTGGCTCCGGATGTCAGCACCCGAAAACCAACCACAAACACCACCGCCAGCGTAGCGAGCATTATCCAGATCATGAGTTCTCCTGCGTAACCGGCACTCATGATATCTGGAAACACTTATCAGATACTAATCCACCAGGATGATTTTCAGCGCAAACAGCGCCGCTACAACCACCACACACAGGTTCAGATCGCGCCATCGTCCGGTACAGACTTTCATAATGCAGTACGACATAAAGCCCAGCGCGATACCTTCGGTGATCGAGAAAGTAAAGGGCATCATCACCGTAGTAATAAATGCGGGCACCGATTCGGTAAAATCATCCCAGTTAACACGCGCCAGACTTGAGGTCATTAACACGCCCACGAAGATGAGCGCCCCGGCAGTCGCATAGGGGGGAACCATTGCCACCAGCGGTGAGAAGAACATAACCAACAGGAACATAACGCCGACCACAACCGCAGTCAGCCCCGTGCGACCACCGACCGCCACACCAGAAGTACTTTCAATATAGGCGGTAACAGACGAGGTGCCGATAAACGCACCCGCCACCGAACTGACGCTATCGACATACAGCGCCTTATTCATATTGGGGAATTTACCGTTACTATCTATTAAGCCAGCTTTATCAGTTACACCAATTAATGTTCCTGATGAATCAAATAGGTTGATCAGCATAAAGGAGAAAATGATACCGGCAAGTTCAAGCGACAACGCGCCGCTCAAATCGACTTCACCAATGACACCGCTAATATCGGGTGGAATGGAATAGATGCCGCTAAAATGAACATCACCGAAAAATAATCCACAGCAGGAAGTAACAACAATAGAAACCAACACCGCCGCATGAAAATTACGTGATGACAACACGGTTATAATAAAAAAACCTAAAATACCTAACAACACGCCGTGAGAACTTAAATCGCCAATCATAACCAGCGTATCTTTATTGGCGACAATAACACCGGTATTTTTTAATCCCATCAAGGCAATAAATAACCCGATACCACTGGTGATACCAATACGTAAACTTAACGGAATGTTGGAAATCATCCAGTAACGGATACGAAAGAGCGTGAGCAAAAACAGTCCGATTGCGCCCCAAAATATGGCTCCCATCCCGGTCTGCCAGGAGATGCCCATCGCACCCACGACCACGAATGCGAAGAAGGCGTTCAGCCCCATCGCCGGTGCCAGCGCCACGGGTAAGTTAGCAAATATCCCCATCGCAATGCTGCCAATACCGGCAATTAAACAGGTTGTGACAAATACCACTTTCGGATCCATTTGTGCCGCGCCAAGGATTTGCGGGTTAACAAAAACGATGTACACCATGGTTAAAAAAGTGGTCATCCCCGCAATCAATTCTGTGCGGACGGTGGTTCCATGTTGAGGAAGTTTAAATAATCGCGAAAGCGTCCCTGATTCATTACTCACGTAATCGGTATTGTCATTATTCATTTTTTTGTCCATTGAAGGAATTTTAAATCCTTGCTTTTGTAAAACAAATGACAACACTGGTTCAGTGATAATTATCACATTTCAATTGCACATTAATGGATATTCTTTAATAATCTCGCGACGTTTCTTTATGATAAATAATAATCAATTTGATAAAATCAAAATGAGAAAAACATGAATAATTCTATTAGCCATAAATTTCATTACATTAGTCGGAGCGAATACCAGGAATTGTTAGCCGTTTCCCGTGGCGAAGCCGTTGCCGATTATATTATTGATAATGTCTCTATTCTGGATCTGATCAATGGCGGAGAAATTTCCGGCCCGATTGTGATTAAAGGGCGTTACATTGCCGGTGTTGGTGCAGAATACGTCAACGCTCCGGCTTTACACCGAATTGATGCTAACGGCGCAACGGCAGTACCAGGATTTATTGATGCTCACCTGCATATTGAATCCAGCATGATGACGCCGGTCACCTTTGAAACCGCCACCCTGCCACGCGGCCTGACAACTGTTATTTGCGATCCCCATGAAATCGTCAATGTCATGGGCGAAGCCGGATTCGCCTGGTTTGCCCGCTGCGCCGAACAGGCAAAGCAGAATCAGTATTTGCAAGTCAGCTCTTGCGTACCCGCACTGGAAGGCTGCGATGTAAACGGTGCCAGTTTTACTCTCGAACAGATGCTCGCCTGGCGAGATCACCCGCAGGTTACTGGCCTCGCGGAGATGATGGACTACCCAGGCGTAATTCGCGGGCAGGATGCGCTGCTCGATAAACTGGACGCATTTCGTCATCTGACGCTGGACGGTCACTGCCCCGGTTTAGGCGGTAAAGAACTTAACGCCTATATTGCTGCCGGTATTGAAAACTGCCATGAGAGCTATTTGCTGGAAGAAGGCCGTCGGAAATTACAACTCGGCATGTCGTTGATGATCCGCGAAGGGTCTGCTGCCCGCAACCTCAACGCGCTGGCACCGTTGATCAACGAATTTAACAGCCCGCAATGTATGCTCTGTACCGATGACCGTAACCCGTGGGAAATCGCCCATGAAGGGCATATCGATGCCTTAATTCGCCGCCTGATCGAACAGCACAATGTGCCGCTGCATGTGGCATATCGCGTAGCCAGTTGGTCAACAGCGCGCCATTTTGGTCTTAATCATCTCGGTTTACTGGCGCCCGGCAAGCAGGCCGATATCGTCCTGTTAAGTGATGCGCGAAAGGTCACGGTGCAGCAGGTGTTGGTGAAAGGCGAACCGATTGACGCGCAAACTTTGCAGGCACAAGAGTCGGCGAGACTGGCGCAATCCGCCCCACCGTATGGCAATACTATTGCTCGCCAGCCGGTTTCCGCCAGCGACTTTGCCCTGCAATTTACGCCCGGAAAACGCTACCGGGTGATTGACGTTATCCATAATGAGCTGATTACGCACTCCCGCTCCAGCGTCTATAGCGAAAATGGTTTTGATCGCGATGATGTGTGCTTTATCGCCGTGCTTGAGCGTTACGGGCAACGGCTGGCTCCGGCCTGTGGCTTGCTCGGCGGCTTTGGTTTGAATGAAGGCGCGCTGGCTGCGACGGTCAGCCATGACAGCCATAATATTGTGGTGATCGGTCGCAGCGCAGAAGAGATGGCGCTGGCGGTCAATCAGGTGATTCAGGATGGCGGCGGGCTGTGTGTTGTACGTGACGGTCAGGTGCAGAGCCATCTACCGTTGCCCATTGCCGGGCTGATGAGCACCGACACGGCGCAGTCGCTGGCGGAGCAAATTGACGCCCTGAAAGTCGCCGCCCGCGAATGTGGTCCGTTACCGGATGAACCGTTTATTCAGATGGCGTTTCTTTCCCTGCCAGTGATCCCCGCGTTGAAACTGACCAGCCAGGGGTTGTTTGATGGCGAGAAGTTTGCCTTCACTACGCTGGAAATTGCAGAATAAAAAAATGCCCGGCGTCATGCCGGGCAAAAGTCACCAGTTACGTTTATGCCACTGTCAACTGCTGAATTTTTTTCTCGCGGCGGATTTTGCGTTCTTCCATTACCGCGACTATCGCCATCAGGCAGATACAGCCAATTGCGGCGATATCCAGCGCGGCGAAGGTTCCAGCCCAGCCGGTGAGGCCGAATACCGGAGTACCATCGGCAATCATCCCCAGACCTAGCTTGGCAAAGCTGTCACCAATCAGGTAGGCGAAGGTGCCTTTAATCCCGTCGGCTGCGCCGATCGCTTTTTTCGGTACAAAGCCAACAGCCGCCACGCCAATCAACAGTTGCGGACCAAATACCAGGAAACCTAATGCAAAGAGAGAAGCCAGGTAGATATATTGATTGCTGGCGTGCTGATACACACCGAGTGTCGCGATAATCAGCGCCAGCGCGATGCAGGCGACCAGGCCACGGCGACCGTTCGCCAGGTCAGAGAGCCAGCCCCACAGCAGCGTACCGACCAGTGCGCCTGCTTCAAACAGCGTAAAGCCCTGAATCGCCACCGCTTTAGAGAGTTTCAGTTCCTGGAACGCGTACACGGTTGACCACTGGTCGATACCAATACGTACCACGTACAGGAAGATGTTGGCGAAGCACAGCAGCCAGATCACTTTGTTTTTCAGCACATACTCAACAAAGATCTGCCACTTGGTCATATCCGTGGACTCAGTCTCTTTGTCCTCTTCGCTGATCTCTTCACCAAACAGTTCTTCGGCTTTACCGAGGCCATAAGCTTCAGGGGAGTCACTGCCGTAACGCAGGCCGATAAAACCGACAATCAGCGCGATAATCGACGGGAAGATAAACATGCCGATCACATGACCGTCGAACAGGTAATTTGCACCGAACAACGCCACACCCGCCGCACCCGCGCCACCGAGGTTGTGGGAAATGTTCCAGAAACCGAGGAACGTCCCGCGCTTACGACGTGGCGTCCATTTGGTGATGGTGGAGTAACTGCATGAGCCGCCGGTACTCTGGAAAAAGCCGCTTAAGGCGTAAAAAGCAATCATCAGGAACAGGCTAACCGAGCCGCTGCCCATGCTGGCGCTGAAGCCCAGCATACAAATGGCGGAGAGAATCAGCATGAACGGCAGGAACTGTTTAGTGTTTTTGCCGTCGGCATAGTAGGAAACCAGCGTTTTACCCACGCCGTAAGTGATGGAGAAACCCAGGCCAATCATCCCCAGCTGCGTCATGCTCAACCCGTAAGTGGAGATCATGTCGTTCTGCGCAATGTTAAAGTTCTTGCGAATCAGATACATCGTCAGGTAGCCAATAAAGACCACCAGGTAGGATTGCATGAACGGTTTGAACCACATTTTGCGCCGCACTTCGAGCGGAAGATCCAGAGTCGGCTTGCGAACCTGGTTGAGGAAAGCCAGCATGGGTTACTCCTGATTCCCCATCGTTCTTCAAGCCGCAGATGCTTTAGCTGCATGTATTCCTGCGACTTGAATTAATTGGGGAAAGAATTAATGAATGATGGCATTGTAAAAATCAGCAGCCAATCAGGCCTGAGATAGTGTCCAGGCAAAACCTGGAAAATTTCTTAGTTTTGCCGGATATGAGGTAAAAAGGTGAGATGTATCACGCTTCGCGCGGTGCCTGAGCATTCAAAAAGGGCAGTAATAGCAAGGCCGAAATCCCGGCGGCAATAGAGATAACCACAAAAAAACCGCTCCAGTGCCAGGTATCGAGCACTTTCGCCAGCGGCCAACCAGCAAGCGACGCCCCCAGGTAAGCAAACAAGCCGACAAACCCCGTCGCCGCCCCTGCCGCTTCTTTGTGGGAACACTCTGCCGCCGCCATACCGATTAACATCTGCGGGCCAAAAACAAAAAAACCAATGGTGAAGAAGCAAGTCGCCTGCATCACGTAGCTGGCAAATGGCATCAGCCACAGCGAACCGACTGAAAGCAAAATCCCGGCGGCGAAAATCAAATTCATCGGCCCACGGTTACCATTAAATAGTTTGTCCGAACCCCAACCGGCAACCAGTGCACCGATAAATCCGCCCAGTTCAAACATCGTCACCGCCGTATTCGCCGTGACCAGATCGACGCCCAGCGTCTCGGACATGTACAAATTGCCCCAGTCGTTGATCGCTGCGCGAACCACGTAGACCAGCACGTAGCAGAACGAAAGCAACCAGATATACGGATTCAGCAACACATATTTGGTGAGGATCTCTTTACGCGTCAGCCCTGCTCCTTCTTGCTGCTGGGCGACCTCCAGCGCGTCGTGCCGCCATTCGCCGACCGCCGGTAAACCTAATGCCTGCGGGCGATCGCGCAGTCGCCAGCAAAGAAAAATCCCCACGACTATCGCCATACAACCGGCAACCATCATCCCGATACGCCAACTGTAATGCAGCGCGACTGCCGCCATCACAATGGGGATCAACGCGCCGCCAACGTTGTGCGCCGTGTTCCATAACGCCCACCAACCGCCGCGCTCGGTACGTGAATACCAGGCGGTTAACAGCCGCGCACAAACCGGCGAACCCCAGCCCTGGAAAAAAGCGTTCAACACCCAGAGCACGGCAAACACCCATAGCGAAGTGGAAAATCCAAACAGAATGTTGATGATGCCTGTCGCAATAAGCCCCATCCCCATAAAATAACGCGCATTTGAGCGGTCGCTGACAATGCCGGAAACAAACTTCGACAAACCGTAGGTGATGTAAAACAGGGTTGCTAACAGGCCGATATCGCTACGACTTAGCACGCCAGTGGCAAGGATTTCTGGCATAGCGGCGTTAAAACTCTTACGCGTGAAATAAAACAGCGCATAGCCCAACCAGATTGTCAGCAAAATATGCCGACGCCAGTAGCGATAGCGGGCATCAATTTCACGTTTATCGCTTATCAGCGGCGCGTCGGCAGGCGCTTTCAGGAACTGCAACATCATCAAGCCTTACACATAACGTTGGGGTAGAGAGACACTGACGCGCGTGCCGTGCAGACAAGATATGGTCAAGGTGCCGCCCAACGCCGTTACGCGCTCGCGCATTCCGGTGAGACCAAAACCGTGTTGACCTGAATCTGGCGGCAAACCGCTACCATCGTCGTCAATCACCAGCATCAATCGCTCATCCTGCTGCCAGCCTTGCAGCGTGACCGCACTGGCATCGGCATGTTTCACAATGTTGTTCAGCCCTTCCTGGCAGACTCGAAACAGCGTCACACGCTGGTTTTCACTTAATGCTGATTCATCTATCCGCCATTCGAGATGACTGACAATGCCGCGACCTTCCAGCTCCATTTCTCGCATCAGTGAACGGATAGCCTGCTCCAGGGTGAGGTCATCCAACTGGCGCGGACGTAACCGCCCTAACAAGCGGCGCACCGCGTCGTAAACCCCCAGCGACAGTTGTTCGATTAACTGCCCGCTCTGCTTCACGCTGGCGTTATCTGCCGCCAGCCGCTGAACAATGCCCGCCTGAGTACGAATGGCGGTGATGGTCTGACCGATATCGTCGTGCAGTTCACGCGCCACATCGCGGCGCACGCTCTCTTCGGTTTCCAGCAAACGTTCGGCAAGATGCTGATTGCGTGCCAGCTCCTTCTGTAGCGACTGGTTAAGCTCACGCAGTCGCTGAATACCTGCGCCAAGTAACAGCCCCGTCAAACTTTGCACCAGAAGCGAGAGCAATAAATCTACCGGATGATCGCGCCATGTCTGGCTGGCAATCAGCGCAATGGCATTCATCAGCGTCGCAATCAGCGCCCCTTGCCAACCATAGTGCCAGGCCAGAGCGATAATCGGCAGCGCCAGGCAGAATGGCGTAAAACGCGACAGTTCGTTCGGCAGTCCCAGTTGCAGCCAGAGGCTGATAACAAACAGCAGCAAGTACCAAATCAGATGCCGCCCGCGCCAGTTTATCGGCTGAGAAACCAGCGACGGTCCCAGCGGCAGCCAGGTGTTATTCGCCAGGTAGTGCCAGAACACAAGGCAAACAGGAGCCAGCGTCAGACCACCAGTTAAGGTTAATAACAACGCGTTCCACGATTCGTTACCATACCCGTGCCAAAGCCAGGGCAGCGACTGTAACAACGCTGCCGCCGTCAACGCAGCCCCCTGTAACAACAATGTGCGCCAGTCGCGCTGATGCCGAAAGCGGGAAATCAACGCCACGGGCAGTAACGTCAATAAACTACCGATCATCAATAACGGAAAATGCGTTAACCCGACAGCCTGCGTCAGCCAGTAAATCAGCAGCCATTCCGCGCCCAGCAACACGGGCCAGTATCCGCGCGGGCATTGCAACATCAGCCCCAGTCGCAGACCAAACGGAAACAGCAATACCGCCAGATCCGGTCGTTCAACCAGATGCAGGCTAATACTCCACAGGCAAAACCATGCGGCAGAGAAGATAAAAAAGCAGGAAATTACAGTATTTAAGCGGGAGAAAAATGTCTTCATCACCAGCCATCAAACATGCGGCGAGCCAGTTCAACATCGTTACTGACGCCCAGTTTGTCCATCAGATTAGCGCGATGTACGTGCACAGTTTTCGGCGACAAGCCCAGTTCAGCGGCAATCTCTTTCACCGCCATCCCTTGCGCCAGCTTTTCCGCCACCTGACGTTCGCGTTTGGTCAGCGGATCCTGGCGACCGGATGCCAGTTTAATGGCGATATCTGGCGTCAGATAACAGCCGCCCGTGGCAACGGTATGCACCGCAGCGATCAGTTCGTCCGGGCTACAGCGTTTGGAGAGAAAGCCACGCGCGCCCGCATTGAGCGCCTGTTCAACCAGCGCCGGGCTGTCATGAACGGAGAGCATAATCGTCGCCATACCTTTTGGAAGCTGGCTTAATAATTCCAGTCCGGAAATATCCGGCATAGAAATGTCGCAAATACACACCTGCACACCGCGCCCTGGCAACCCGGCCAGCGCCTCGCGCCCCGAACCAAACTCGGCAACTACCTGCAAATCAGGTTCCAGCCCCAGCAACTGCGCAAAGCCGGAGCGGACGATAAGGTGATCGTCTATAAGGGCAACGGTTATCATGGTCTTGTCCTGGCGGGTAAAAAAAACGCGCTTACCTTAACGATAAGCGCGCCGCTGTTCAAGCCTTGAGCGGTTACTGAAAGAACACAGCAATCTTGTTAAACATGGTTGGGTCGGACTGATTACGCTGCACTTTTACCACATCTTCCAGTTTGTCGATCTGGCTTATCATCTGCTCCAGCCGCTGATCATCATTCACCAGTAGCCAGATATGGCTTTTGTCGCTGTCCTGAACAGGCAGACAGAGAATGCCTTCAACGTTAAAGGCGCGGCGGGCAAAAAGCCCACAAACGTGGGTCATTACACCCGGATGGTTGCGAACGGTGAGTTCCAGAATCACGTTGTCATGAGTTGTATTTTGCATGGTTTATTCCCCCACCATTTCAGTATTCGCCGCACCTGGCGGCACCATCGGGTAAACTTTTTCTTCCGCATCAATCCGTACATGAATCAGTGCCGGACCAGGGCGATTAATAATTTCTTGCAACGCGGCCTGCGGATCGGCTTCGTTATTCAAATCACACGTTTCGAGGCCGAATCCGGCGGCAATCTGCATAAAATTGATTTTGCCCGGATAGGTAGCGGCAAAAACGCCCTGCTTGTAGAACAGACTTTGTTGCTGATGCACCAGCCCCAGTGCTTCGTTGTTCATCAGAATGATTTTGACATCAAGCTGGTTTTCGCTGGCGGTGGCCATCTCCTGAATATTCATCATCAGACTGCCGTCACCGGAAAAACACAACACTTTGCGATCAGGGTTCGCCAGCGCCGCGCCAATCGCCGCAGGCAGACCAAAGCCCATCGTTCCCAGCCCGCCAGAGGTCAGCCACTGACGTGGACGATTGAGCGGATAAGCCTGCGCCGTCCACATCTGATGTTGACCAACATCGGTGGTAATAATCGCGTTGTCATCCACGCAGGCGGCAACGGCATTAATCAGGCCGTAATGTGTTAAGGGATCGCACGCTTTTGGAATTGGACATGGGTATTCGCGCTGTAAATCAGCCACCAGTTGATGCCACTCTTCTCGCGGCTGGGCTTCCACCTGCGGGATCAGTTGCGCCAGCACGTCATCGACATCCGCCTGAATCGCTACATGCGGTTGCTTCACTTTACCCAGCTCTGCGCGGTCGATATCCACATGGATGATTTTGGCGTTCGGACAGAACTCCTCAGTTTTGCCAATCGCCCGGTCATCAAAACGAGCTCCGAGAACAATCAGCAGATCCGCCTCCTGCAAGATATAGTTGGTGCTGCGCACGCCGTGCATCCCCAGCATACCCAGCGACAGTGGATGCGCTTTTGGCAACATGCCCAGCGCCATTAAGGTCATGGTGGTGGGCAATTGCGCTTTCTCTGCCAGTTCACGCACCCGCTCAGGTGCGTTGATCACACCGCCGCCCAGATAAAGTATCGGACGTTTGGCAGCGTTAATCATCGCTGCCGCATCACAAATACTCTCTTCGCTAAAGGCGGGTGCGGCGGCTTTTTCTGCCATAGCCGGCTGTTCTTCAATCTCAAAAACCGCTGTTTGCACATCCTTAGGAATGTCTATCCACACCGGGCCAGGGCGGCCTGATTGCGCAATGCGGAAGGCATCGCTCATGACCTGCGGGAGTTCTTCGATATGCCTGACCAGATAGTTATGTTTGGTGATGGGGATAGAGATGCCGTAGGTATCGACTTCCTGGAAGGCGTCGGTGCCAATCATCGAGGCCGGAACCTGACCGGTGATGCAAATCAGCGGGATGGAGTCCAGCCGCGCATCGGCAATGGCGGTCACCAGGTTAGTCGCCCCCGGCCCACTACAGGCCATGCAAACCGCTGGTTTGCCGTCGGTACGCGCCATCCCCTGGGCGATAAATCCCGCGCCCTGTTCGTGACGAGCCAGAATATGGCGGATTTGCGTGCTTTGGCTTAAGGCGTCATAAACAGGGAGAATCGAGCCGCCCGGTATCCCCGTCACAATCTTAATGCCCTGCTGTTCCAGAAAATGAACGATAAATTCTGCGCCGGTAAAACGCTTGCGTGTCGATGTTATGCCCGAACTTGCCATGCTCCAGTCCTTTTCTTTTGAGCCGACTTTCCGGGGGCGCTTAAACGAAAAACCCCGCCCGGTTTGCGCCGACGGGGTTTTGGAATCGTGTGTTGTTCCAGTCCCTACGGCGCATTGCCGACGACCACCACCACACGCACGACGACCACTGCGGCGGATGGCGCAGTTGGTAGTAGTTTTGCGTTGAGCATGGAAATAGTCATTGGGGACCTTGTTGGTTTTGTGTTTAACAATATTTATACAAGCACAGGTTTACAGGGGAGACAATGGAAAATTTTTCATCAAGGGAAAATTGAGGGATTGATCACGTTTTGTACTGAAATCGCGGGTAACAAAAAACCCCGCCGGAGCGAGGTTTCGTCAGCCGCTCGCGGCTGGTAACCGCAAAGCACACTGTATTATGTCAACACTGAAAGTATACGTGTTCCGCGTAGAACACGCAATTTCGGCACGAATTTTGACTTATTTAGCGCATAGTTGAGTATCGATCACAGTTTGCGTTTTGTCTAAAAATTACTGTTTATTTATACAGTACAATTCTATAATATCACTGTACGCAATGTGTTATGCGGGGCCGCATCGTTACCCGGCGCACTAAGTCCTGGCTGAAACGGGTGGTGCCGTCAGCGCCTTAACCCCGCGTGAGCACACTGTGTTATGTCAACAGCACAACGTTTCTCCTTGAGATACCGCGTGCACAACAGCCGACCACAGGCAGCGGAAAGGTACGTCGGCTGGTAAGTGCTCCTGAACCACAGGAGACGCGTATGAGCCTGGTGGATATCGCCATTCTTATCCTCAAACTCATTGTTGCAGCACTGCAACTGCTTGATGCTGTTCTGAAATACCTTAAGTAATTCAGATTCAAGCCGCACTAAAGGGGAGCGGGAAACCGCTCCCCTTTCATATTCTGCTTGCGAATGAGTGTCGGATGCGATGCTGATGCATCTTTTCCGACCTACAGAATTTATTTAAGTCAAAGTCCCTTCCGGCAACATTTATTGCCGCTTTTGTTTATATATTCTGCCGTTTTTCTTATTACTATTCCTCATATATATCTGGCTAACATTTATCAATGTGATAGATTTCTCTCCCGCATTTATTCGAATGCGTAGTAACTTATTCTAAATATATTTTTATAAGCGTCTGTGATAATGAAAAGGCATAGAAACGTCAATTTATTATTGATGTTGGTATTACTCGTGGCCGTCGGTCAGATGGCGCAAACTATTTATATTCCTGCTATTGCCGATATGGCGCGCGATCTCAACGTCCGTGAAGGGGCGGTGCAGAGCGTAATGGGCGCTTATCTGCTGACCTACGGTGTCTCACAACTATTTTATGGCCCAATTTCCGACAGGGTTGGTCGTCGCCCGGTGATCCTCGTCGGAATGTCCATTTTTATGTTAGCGACGCTGGTTGCGGTCACCACCTCCAGCCTGACGGTATTGATTACTGCCAGCGCAATGCAGGGGATGGGAACCGGTGTCGGTGGTGTGATGGCGCGTACATTGCCGCGTGATTTGTATGAACGGACACAGCTACGTCACGCTAATAGCATGTTAAATATGGGTATTCTCGTCAGCCCTTTGCTCGCACCATTAATTGGCGGCCTGCTGGATACCATGTGGAACTGGCGAGCCTGTTACCTGTTTTTATTGGTGCTTTGTGCTGGTGTGACCTTCAGTATGGCGCGCTGGATGCCAGAAACGCGCCCTGTCGATGCGCCGCGTACGCGTCTGCTCACCAGCTACAAAACACTCTTTGGAAATGGCGGTTTTAACTGCTATTTACTGATGCTGATTGGCGGTCTGGCAGGGATCGCCGCCTTCGAAGCCTGTTCTGGTGTGCTGATGGGCGCAGTATTAGGGCTGAGCAGTATGACGGTCAGTATTTTGTTTATTCTGCCAATTCCGGCGGCATTTTTCGGTGCATGGTTTGCCGGACGCCCGAATAAGCGGTTCTCTTCGTTGATGTGGCAGTCCGTTATCTGTTGCCTGCTGGCAGGACTGATGATGTGGATCCCCAGCTGGTTTGGCGTAATGAGTGTCTGGACGCTGCTCGTTCCCGCAGCACTGTTCTTTTTCGGTGCCGGGATGCTGTTTCCGCTGGCAACCAGCGGCGCGATGGAGCCTTTCCCCTTCCTGGCGGGCACGGCTGGCGCACTGGTCGGCGGTCTGCAAAACATTGGTTCCGGCGTGCTGGCGTCGCTCTCTGCGATGTTGCCGCAAACCGGTCAGGGCAGCCTGGGGTTATTGATGACCTTAATGGGATTGTTGATCGTGCTGTGTTGGCTGCCGCTGGCGACGCGGATGTCGCAGCAGGGACAGCCCGTTTAACTCACGTCACCACAGCATCGTCATCAACTCCACTGGAGAACGATGCTGCTTTATCAAGTCGCGCATTACCCGCATGTGCGGCGCGGAGTGGGAATAAAAAGCCTGATAGCCTGCACAAAGTACCTTACCCGGCTGACCATCCCGGGCATGAGGGCAAAGGAGATACCAGTCACACTCCTGACAGCCCCGCCGTGGTTGTTGGCTTTCGTTCCCGCACCATTTTTGCAGCGTGACATCAAAAAGCTCGATTGATATACGACTGATATCTGTCCGCACCCAACAATCGAACAGGGCGATTAAAAATTGTCCCCATAACTCGGTTGTCACCGACGCTGCCGTCAGCTCGCCCCGGTCATCAAATTCTATATGGGGAATGAGTTGCACGGCGCGGATGCCCCTCTGTTTGAAATTCTGATAAAAATCACCTGGTTGTAATGCATCTTTATACTCTACAACCAGTTTATGCCTGTCCTCTTTAGCATTTATAACCTGACTTCCTGTCATGTGATTCTCTCAATTAATACGATAAGTTGGTGTATATGCGTAACAGCAAACAGTATTGCGAGAGATAACACCGCGAGGGAGATCATAAATTTGTCACGGATTACGCAAATTTGGGAAAAATCGCTATTAGCCACATCCATTAAATTACGATTTCGTGTATAGCGCCAGAGGATTAGTGCCACAAAGGCGAGGATGCCAATAGAAATCCAGAACAATATGCCTGACTGATGCCAGTTGTGTTTGATGGCCAGCGCCATCAACGCGCCGTAGCCCAGCATGGTGCGAAACCATGCCAGCGATGTGCGTTCCGGCTGAAGGCCAGGGTCGGCAATCCGTCTGGCTTTGCGGCTATCCGGCATACAATACCAGTCCCATAACGATCACCGCCACGATCATCAATATTAAGCTGATGATTAATAAGCTGTTGGTGTAGGGTAAATCTTCTTTCAGACGCATCGCTTTTTCATTGCGTAACCAGCGCAGGTAACCATACATTGCCAGTCCGCCAGAAAATAAGCATAGCAATAACGCCAGCAGCTCGCGAATGACTGGCGTGGCGAAATCCGGCGCAAGCTGATCAAGCCCCACACCTGCTGCCAGAAACCCTAATGCAGTACGGATCCACGCCAAAAATGTACGCTCATTAGCCAACGAGAAGCGGTAATCGGGTGCTTCACCGAGGCGGGATATTTTCATTGTGGCTCCTTTGCAATTTCACAATAGCGGTGTTTTATCCGTCTATTTTTAGGAATTTCGGTCGATGTTTTCTTGATATGCTTTGCCATCCGCTACAAGGAGGTCAGATGGATATCTTAGCGCAAAATAAAATCAGTTCACTGGGTATGCTGTTCGGTGCCATCGCTTTAATGATGGGCATTATCCACTTTTCCTTCGGCCCTTTTTCCGCACCGCCGCCAACGCTTGAAAGCATCGTGGCGGACAAAACGGCTGAAATTAAAAGAGGTCTTCTCGCTGGAATAAAAGGTGAAAAAATTACGACAGTGGAGAAAAAAGAGACGCCTGATATCGATAAAATCCTCGATCAAGGCGGCATCGCACTGGCCATTGCCGCACTACTTTGCGCATTTGTTGGCGGTATGCGTAAGGAAAATCGCTGGAGCATTCGCGGCGCTCTGGTATTTGGCGGCGGGACGCTGGCTTTCCATACCTTGCTTTTTGGTATCGGCATCATCTGCGGTCTTCTGCTGATATTCCTGATCTTTTCCTTCCTGACCGGCGGCTCACTGGTTTAAGCGGCTCGGTGGTGTTCTTAAATACCAGGTGGAGTGCCGTTTACGGCGACTCCACCCGCAAAAGAATTAACCGATACTCCAGAAAAGCACCGCAAGTAACTGTGGTGTGATAATGCGCAGGAACATGACTAACGGATACACCGTGGCGTAAGAGAGTGCCGCTGCACCGCTGGTAGGATGAAGATTATTGGCAAACGCCAGCGCCGGAGGATCGGTCATAGAGCCAGCCAACATCCCGCACATGGTCAGGTAATTCATTTTGGCTAACATCCGCGCCAGAATGCCGACTGTAATCAGCGGAATTGCGGTGATCAGGGCACCATAACCAATCCAGCTTAGCCCCTCGCCATTGACCAGGGTATCGACAAAATTCCCACCGGATTTCAGACCCACTACCGAGAGGAACAGTACGATCCCCAGCTCCCGCAGCGCGAGGTTGGCGCTTGGTGGCATAAACCAGTAAAGCTTGCCGATACTGCCGATACGCCCAAGGATCAGCGCCATAATCAGCGGCCCCCCCGCCAGCCCCAGCTTCAATGCCGCCGGGAATCCAGGCACAAACACGGGAATAGAACCTAACAATACGCCAAGTCCGATGCCAATAAACACCGGTAACATCTGAACCTGTTGCAGTTTTTGCTGCGCATTACCTAATACATTAGCAACGGCATCAATAGCAGAAGGCCGCCCCACCAGGTTGAGGATATCGCCAAATTGCAGGCTAATATCGCCACTGGCGACCAGTTCAACCCCGGCACGGTTCAGGCGCGAGATAACTACGTCATAGCGTTCTTTAAAGTGCAGATCGCGAATACGTTTACCGAGCACATTTTCATTGGTGACCACCACGCGTTCAACGCGCAAATCGGTGCCTTTCGTTGATAGCGAAGTATCCACTTCCTGCCCAATCACCAATTGTGCATTATGCAAATCCGCAGGCTGTCCCACCAGATGCAGCAAATCGCCAAGTTGAATAACGGTCTCTGGCGAAGGCACTTTTAGGGTTTCTTCTCGTTTCAATCGTGAGCAGATAACTTTATCGCCATTAAGAATCGGCACATCTTTAATGGCTAAATTATGCAAATTAGGGTTCTCAACACGGATGTTAATCGTCCTGATTAGCGCACCGCCGTTGGTTCGCGTGGACTCGTGCTGCTGGGCCTCAGTCTCAACATTGACGCGGAAAATAACCCGCAGCATCCACATGGTGAACAAAATCCCACAAATGCCGAATGGATACGCCATCGCGTAACTCATCCCCATCTGATCGACCATCTCCATCGGTGTGCCGAGGTCGCGTAAGATTTGCTGACCTGCCCCCAATGCTGGCGTATTGGTGACCGCGCCAGAGAAAATCCCCAGCACCACAGGCAGTGGAATATCGAAAAGTTTATGCAGGATAGCGGTAACCAGACCGCCGATAATGACTATCAGAACAGCAAACAAGTTGAGGCGTAACCCGGAGACGCGCAATGAGGCAAAGAAGCCCGGCCCCACCTGAATCCCGATGGTATAAACAAACAGGATCAGGCCAAATTCCTGGATAACATGCAGCATATCGCTACTTAATGTCATCCCAGCCTGAGAAACGAAATGGCCGACGATGATCCCACCAAACAGCACGCCGCCAATGCCTAATCCTATGCCGCGAAACTTGACGTTGCCGATAAACAAACCGACAACCGCCACCAAAGCCAGAATACTGACTATTAATGCTATATCACTCATCGTCCATTTCTCTTGAAATAACATTTTAATTACCAGGGATTATGGCTGAATCGGTGAAGCAGATTTGCCTTATGGCGCACATTATCACGGGAAAGAGAGTGCCGGAACATCTTAACCTGGCGAAAATTAATACAGAGATGAAGATGGTAGATAAAAAAAGCCCCACCAGACTGGCGGGGCAAAAAGAATAGCTAATTAGCTATTTAACGCGGGACGTTCGCTGATAGCGATACGCTGCGCAGCGATGGGTTCAGGCTCATTACGAATTAAATCAATATGCAGTAAACCATTAACGAAGGTTGCGCCAGAGACTTCCATATTTTCAGCCAGCGTAAAACTCAGACTAAATGGCTGATTCATAAGCCCTTGATGCAACCATTTTTTCTCTTCTTTCGGCTGCTCAGGCGTGCCTTTTACGCTCAGGCGCGTACCTTCCAGTTGAATTTCTAAATCTTCCTGACGGAAACCAGCCAACGCCAGAGTAATGCGGTAGTGGTTATCGTCGCTTTTCTCAATGTTGTACGGCGGGAAGCTCTGGCTTTCACCGGCGTTTTGCAATGCGTTGGCCAGTTTGTCAAAACCGATCCATTGACGCATCAGTGGGGATAAATCGAAGTTACGCATAGTCATTTCTCCTTCTAAGAAGCGAGTAAGTACCTGCAAATCCGAAGATTCGCATATGCTCCCTGACGGCGAGCATGGAAATGTCAGGCCGCGCCTGGCGGCCTTAGGGAATTAGTTGATTTCGATACGGCGCGGTTTTTTCGCTTCCGGGATCACACGTTCGAGATCGATATACAGCAGACCATTTACCAGGTTAGCACCACGAACATGAATGTTCTCGGCTAACTGGAATTTGCGTTCAAAGTTGCGTTCAGCGATGCCCTGGTACAGATAGGTGCGCTCTTTTTGTTCGTCAGCATGAGCACCTTTCACCACCAGCAGATTGTCCTGGGCGGTAATTTCCAGTTCACTCTCAGCAAACCCCGCGACTGCGATAGCGATGCGGTAATGGTTTTCGTCTACCAGTTCAACGTTATACGGAGGGTAGCCACCATTACTCTGGCTCTGGTTGTTTTCTAAGTGGTTAAACAAACGGTCAAATCCAATAGCAGAACGGTAAAGCGGGGATAAATCAAAGTTACGCATAATCAATAGCTCCTGAAATCAGCGAGAATATAAGACCTTCCACAATGGACAGGTCGGGTAGCCAGAACACCCATCAGGCGCGTTCTCATCAGCTACGGTATAAAAATGGGTCTGGATATGCACTTTTCAAGCCTTTCCAACGGACTTTTTTTTGCAGTTTGTGGTCTATTGCATAGACTGGAGGACAGCACGAAACGTTAAAGTGCGATAGCCGCCACAGTGCGACATGATGATGATGTTATTTTCGGCAAGGGATCGCTATAACACATCATGCCAACACCCACGATTAACAGATGAATTTATTATGATAAGAAATGTGTTGTTAGCGTCCATGATATGCAGCGGAATGACATTACTCGGAGGATGCTCCAGCGTAATGTCCCATACCGGAGGTAAGGAGGGAACGTATCCCGGCACCCGCGCTAGTGTCACCATGATTGGCGATGACACGACAAACTGGGGAACCAAATCGCTGGCGATTCTCGATATGCCATTTACCGCAGTCATGGACACACTTTTGCTGCCGTGGGATGCGTTCCGCAAAGACAGTTCGGTGCGCTCGCGCGTGGAAAAAAGCGAAGCCGACGCGCAAGCCATCAATGCCGTCATTCCACCAGCCAGAATGCCAGCGAACTGACTAGCGACCCGTTTCGGTGATCCACAGCTGACCTGCTTCCATCCACGCCAGCCATTTACCGTCCGGCGAGAAGGCCACGGCGTCTGCCGAAGGTGGGTTGGCGTGATTATCAGTTAAATACTCAACCTCGCCGCTTTGCGCATGGGCACAAGCAATCCGATTATCCAGCACAAAGCCCAACCATTCTCCTGACGGATGCCAGTTAAATGCAGACTGAATATCCGTTTTGTTATGAGTTAACTGGCGCGGCTCACCGCCCTTTGGCGAGATAAGCCACAGTTGCACAATGCCGTTATCATCACGCATTAAAAACGCGATTTGCGTCCCCTGCGGGTTACAGCGTACCCAGTGGCGCGGGATGTTGACTAACCCCGGATAAGTCCGATGGTGTGTAAAGGTTAAACGTCGCTGCACGACGCCGCGCGGTGGCGCGGGCAGGGTTGTTTCCGTTCCGCTTAACGGCGCATCACCTGCCGCTTTCCAGCCAGTTTCATCTTGCGGCAGCTCGACAATAAACAGCTCCGGTACTTTCTCGCCCTTTGGCGAAAGCGTGTCGCCAATAAACGCCAGCGCGTGATTTCCTACCCATCCCTCTTCATAAGCGCGATTGATTTCATCACTGCCAGGCTGCGGCGTGGGTGTGGTTTTGCTCACCAGCACGCACCAGTGGCTACCGCTGTATTCACGCGGATGCTGCTTTTGTACGTTGACCGGGCCAAACGGTACGGCAACCCCGACGTTTCGCAAATCCAGAGCCGAATCAAGTTCATGCATTACATGGTCGTTATAAGTAAAACTCACCATTTCACCGTTCGGGCTAAAAACATGCACATGGCTGCCGCCGCGTAGCGCACCTGGGGTGTACGGAACGGTAATATCCATTGCATCGAGATTGCTCACCTTTCCATTTTCAACAATCACGCCACGGCGGTGATGGAAATCGTAATGCCATGTTTCATCAGGATTTTCAGGGCCGTGGATGAAGACATATTTCTCTGACTTCGGATGAACGGTCACCACGCCGACGTGTGCGCCCTGTGACGCCCGGTAGATAACCTCGACCTCGCCGGTATGGATATTCACGCGCTCAATGGTCTCGCCGGTAAACGACGCGCCAGAAGGACGCACATCAAACACCAGCCACTGGCTGTCGGGTGTCCAGGTATTGGTATTGGTGAGCAGGTGATTTCGTGAAGCGTTGGTGAGTTGTTTCATGGCGTGATCCTGATACAAAACGTTTCCCGCCATCATACTTCACAAGGACTTCACTTTCAGACAATAGTCTTTTGTCATCGTGATGAATGTGAGTAAAAAGATGGAACATTTCGACGTGGCGATTATTGGCCTCGGCCCGGCAGGTTCGGCGCTGGCGCGGCAGTTAGCAGGCAAAATGCAGGTCATCGCGCTGGATAAAAAGCACCAGTGCGGTACTGAAGGTTTCAGCAAGCCTTGTGGCGGTCTGTTGGCACCGGACGCACAGCGTTCTTTTATTCGCGATGGACTGACGCTTCCTGTCGATGTAATCGCCAATCCGCAGATTTTCAGCGTCAAAACCGTCGACGTCGCCGCATCGCTCACGCGTAACTACCAGCGGAGCTATATCAATATTAATCGCCATGCTTTCGACTTGTGGATGAAGTCACTGATCCCCGCCAGCGTTGAGGTTTACCACGACAGCCTGTGTCGAAAAATCTGGCGTGAGGATGATAAATGGCATGTCATTTTTCGCGCAGACGGCTGGGAGCAGCATATTACCGCCCGCTATCTGATCGGTGCCGATGGTGCAAATTCGATGGTGCGGCGACATCTTTATCCGGATCATCAGATTCGTAAATATGTCGCTATCCAGCAGTGGTTCGCAGAGAAGCATCCGGTGCCGTTCTACTCCTGCATCTTTGATAATGCGATAACGGACTGTTATTCATGGAGTATCAGCAAAGACGGTTATTTTATCTTTGGCGGAGCCTATCCGATGAAAGACGGTCAGGCGCGTTTCGCGGCGCTGAAAGAGAAAATGAACGCCTTTCAGTTCCAGTTTGGCAAAGCGGTGAAAAGCGAAAAATGCACGGTGCTGTTTCCCTCGCGCTGGCAGGATTTTGTCTGCGGTAAGGACAACGCCTTTCTTATTGGTGAAGCGGCGGGATTCATCAGCGCCAGCTCGCTGGAGGGGATTAGCTATGCGCTCGATAGCGCAGACATTCTTCGTTCGGTATTACTGAAGCAGCCAGAGAAGATCAATACCGCCTACTGGTGCGCCACCCGCAAATTGCGTTTAAAACTCTACGGCAAAATAGTAAAAAGCCGATGCTTAACCGCACCGACTTTAAGAAAGTGGATTATGCACAGTGGTTTTGCACATATTCCGCAGGCAAATGCGATTCCCACACGTGATTTATCGCACTACAAATGTCGGGCACAAATCTGAAAAGGAACATAAGAGACGGACAAATCTGGTCCTGAGAGTATGCTTTCAACGACTTTGCAAAACCTTCTAAAGGATTAACCATGTCGTTAAATTTTAATGGATTACTAAAAAGTGCCGGTTTGTTTTTGCTAACCCTTATGCTTTCAGGCTGTATCTCGTATGCTCTGGTTTCCCATACCGCAAAGGGTACATCAGGACAGTATCAATCGCAGTCAGACACCATCACGGGGCTATCGCAGGCAAAAGATAGTAATGGAACAAAAGGCTATGTTTTTGTAGGGGAATCGCTGGATTACCTTATCACTGGCGGCGCCGATGACATCGTTAAGATGCTCAATGATCCTGCACTTAACAGGCATAATATTCAGGTCGCTGACGACGCAAGATTTGTTTTAAATGCGGGGAAAAAGAAATTTACCGGCAAAATATCACTCTATTACAACTGGAGCACAGAAGAAGAAAAAGCACGAGTGACACAATATCATTTTGCCTGTGGTGTTCAGCACTGTACCCGGACAGTAGAAAACCTGGAAGGTACTATCCATGAGAAAAATAAAAACATGGATTACTCAAACGTAATGGCTTTCTACCATCCATTTAAAGTGCGATTTTATGAATACTATTCACCCAGAGGCATTCCGGATGGTGTTTCCGCAGCATTACTGCCAGTGACTGTTACGCTGGACATCGTCACCGCACCACTGCAATTTCTGGTTGTATATGCAGTAAACCAATAATCAGAGCAGCGGGCAAACGCGTTCATACTGTTTGCCCGCGACTGATTAATTCAGCACATACTTTTCGATTGCAAACGCCACGCCATCTTCCAGGTTGGATTTGGTGACAAAGTTTGCCACTTCTTTCACTGACGGGATAGCGTTATCCATCGCCACACCGACGCCTGCGTACTCAATCATTGCGATGTCGTTTTCCTGATCGCCAATCGCCATGATTTCTTCCGGTTTAATACCTAACACGTCGGCCAGTGATTTCACACCCGTACCTTTGTTAACGCGTTTATCGAGGATTTCGAGGAAGTATGGCGCACTTTTCAGCACGGTGTATTTCTCTTTTACTTCCTGCGGAATGCGCGCGATGGCCTGGTCAAGGATGGCGGGTTCATCAATCATCATCACTTTCAGGAACTGGGTGTCAGGGTTCATTTTCTCCGCTTCGCAGAACACCAGCGGAATGGTGGCAACAAATGATTCGTGCACCGTGTAATAGCTGATGTCACGGTTAGCAGTGTACAGCGTGGTGCGATCCAGCGCGTGGAAATGAGAACCGACTTCACGAGAGAGTTTTTCCAGGAAACGGTAGTCGTCATAGCTCAGGGCTGTTTGCGCCACGGTGCTACCATCGGCGGCCTTCTGCACCAGCGCGCCATTGTAAGTAATGCAGTAGTCACCCGGCTGTTCCATATGCAGTTCTTTCAGGTAGTTGTGAACGCCTGCATAAGGACGCCCTGTCGTCAGTACGACATTCACGCCACGGGCGCGAGCGGCGGCAATCGCGTTTTTAACAGCGGGAGAAATGGTGTGATCGGGCAGCAGAAGGGTGCCATCCATATCGATAGCAATGAGTTTGATAGCCATGAGTTCCCCAGGTAGATTGGTTCCTGACCCATGCTAACGCGATTCCGCTCAAAAATCAGTACAACACCGGAGGGAAAAGGGGGATGCAACGCGCGTTGCGTGCTCCCCTTTTGCTTAGCGGAAGAGTTTCCCTTTCAGTAACTCCATACCTGCGGAAAGCAGATCGTTATTGGCTTGCGGCGAAACTTCGCCCTGCGGCGAGAGAGCATCAATAATCTTCGGCAATTGTTCCGCCAGCATGTTAGAAGCAGCACTGGTATCTACGCCGAGTTTTTGCCCGAGATCGGACACCGCGTTTGTGCCGAGCGCCGACTCCAGTTGCTCGCCGCTCACCGGCTGATTGCCCTGTTGATTACTCAACCAGGTTGAGAGAATGGCACCTAAACCGCCACTTTGCAGTTTTTCCAGCAGCACCTGAATACCACCCTGCTCCTCAACCCAACTTAAAATCGCCTGATATTTCCCCGCATCGCCTTTCAGAAAGGCACCGACAACTTCATCAAAAAGCCCCATGATATTCACCTGTAAAGCGTTACGTGTTGACTCAAAAAGTATAGTTCTGCGGGATGATAATTGCGGATTGCAGAAATAAAAAGAGCGGAGATTATCTCCACCCTTTTTATTACTTATAGCTTCTTACCGGATGCGGCGTGGACGCCTTATCTGGCCTACAAAATATTGCAAATTCAATATATTGCAGAATTTTCGTAGGCCTGGTAAGCGTAGCGCATCAGGCACGCTCGCATTTTAAATATCGATATTCGCCGCTTTCAGGGCGTTTTCTTCGATAAACGCACGGCGCGGTTCTACGGCGTCGCCCATCAGCGTGGTGAACAGCTGGTCGGCGGCAATCGCATCCTTAACGGTAACGCGCAGCATACGACGGCTTTCCGGGTCCATGGTGGTTTCCCACAGCTGTTCCGGGTTCATCTCGCCCAGACCTTTATAACGCTGGATGGAGAGGCCGCGACGGGACTCTTTCACCAGCCAGTCCAGCGCCTGCTCGAAGCTGGCTACCGGCTGGCGACGCTCACCACGTTCGATAAACGCATCTTCTTCCAGCAAGCCACGCAGTTTCTCGCCCAGCGTGCAGATACGACGATATTCACCGCCGGTGATAAACTCGTGATCCAGCGGATAGTCAGTATCCACGCCGTGGGTACGCACGCGAACAATCGGCTCGAACAGGTTTTTCTCGGCATTGGTGTGGACATCAAACTTCCACTGGCTGCCGTGCTGTTCTTTGTCGTTCAGTTCGCTGACCAGCGCGTTCACCCAGCGGGTCACAATCTGCTCATCAGAGAGGTCAGCTTCCGTCAGCGTCGGCTGATAGATAAGCTCTTTCAGCATTGCTTTCGGATAGCGACGTTCCATGCGAACGATCATTTTCTGCGCCGCATTGTACTCCGACACCAGTTTTTCTAACGCTTCACCAGCTAAAGCTGGTGCACTGGCGTTGGTATGCAAAGATGCACCATCCAGAGCGATAGAAATTTGGTACTGATCCATCGCTTCATCGTCTTTAATGTACTGCTCTTGCTTGCCTTTCTTCACTTTGTACAGCGGCGGTTGAGCAATGTAGACATGACCGCGTTCGATGATTTCCGGCATCTGACGATAGAAGAAGGTCAACAGCAACGTACGAATGTGCGAGCCGTCGACGTCCGCATCGGTCATGATGATGATGCTGTGATAACGCAGTTTGTCCGGATTGTATTCGTCACGACCGATACCACAACCAAGCGCGGTGATAAGCGTCGCCACTTCCTGGGAAGCAAGCATCTTATCGAAACGGGCTTTCTCAACGTTGAGGATTTTACCCTTCAGCGGAAGAATCGCCTGGTTCTTGCGGTTACGCCCCTGCTTCGCAGAGCCGCCCGCAGAGTCCCCTTCCACAAGGTACAGTTCGGAAAGCGCCGGGTCGCGTTCCTGACAGTCCGCCAGTTTGCCTGGCAGGCCAGCTAAGTCCAGCGCGCCTTTACGACGCGTCATTTCACGGGCGCGACGCGCAGCTTCACGCGCACGGGCAGCATCAATGATTTTGCCGACCACGATTTTCGCGTCAGTTGGGTTTTCCAGCAGGTATTCTGCCAGCAGTTCGTTCATCTGCTGTTCTACCGCCGATTTCACCTCAGAAGAAACCAGTTTGTCTTTGGTCTGAGAGGAGAATTTCGGGTCCGGCACTTTCACGGAAACCACCGCAATCAGCCCTTCACGCGCATCGTCACCGGTGGCGCTGACTTTGGCTTTTTTGCTGTAGCCTTCTTTGTCCATGTAGGCGTTCAGGGTACGGGTCATCGCCGCACGGAAACCTGCCAGGTGAGTACCACCGTCACGCTGCGGAATGTTGTTAGTAAAGCAGTAGATGTTTTCCTGGAAGCCATCGTTCCACTGCAATGCCACTTCGACGCCGATACCGTCTTTTTCGGTGGAGAAGTAGAAGATATTCGGGTGGATTGGCGTTTTGTTCTTGTTCAGATACTCGACAAACGCCTTGATACCACCTTCATAGTGGAAGTGGTCTTCTTTACCATCACGCTTGTCTTTCAGGCGAATGGAAACGCCGGAGTTGAGGAACGACAACTCACGCAGACGTTTCGCCAGGATTTCATATTCGAACTCGGTCACATTGGTGAACGTTTCGAGGCTCGGCCAGAAACGTACCATAGTGCCGGTTTTATCGGTATCGCCGGTAACCGCCAGCGGTGCCTGCGGTACACCGTGCTCGTAGATCTGACGGTGAATTTTACCTTCACGCTGGATAACCAGCTCCAGTTTTTGCGACAGGGCGTTTACTACCGAAACACCAACGCCGTGCAGACCGCCGGACACTTTATAGGAGTTATCGTCAAATTTACCGCCTGCGTGCAGGACGGTCATGATCACTTCCGCCGCCGATACGCCCTCTTCCGGGTGAATACCGGTCGGAATACCGCGCCCGTCATCCTGTACGGAGACAGAGTTATCGGCGTGAATGGTGACGATAATTTCTTTACAGTGACCCGCGAGCGCTTCGTCGATAGCGTTATCTACCACCTCGAATACCATGTGGTGCAGACCGGTGCCGTCATCCGTGTCGCCGATATACATACCAGGGCGCTTACGCACCGCATCCAGCCCTTTCAGGACTTTGATACTGGAGGAGTCATAAGAATTCGACATCAACGTTTCTCGCTCATTTATACTTGGGTTAATCCGTTATTTTACCCTTTTCCACGGTAAACATCTTCGAATTTTCGTCCGACATGTCTATAACGTGTTCAGCACTGATCGCACTGACAAAGACCTGTGATTGCGTCGCTTTTAAGCGGCTGGCAAGCAGTCCGCGACGCTCATCATCAAGCTCAGAGGCAAAATCATCTATCAGGTAGAGACACCGCCGCCCGCTTTCACGGGTGAGGAACTCTCCTTGCGCCAGACGTAAGGCGCACATCAGCAGCTTGAGCTGCCCACGCGATAAGGTATCTTCCACCGGCGCACCGTCGGCGCGAATGCGTAAGTCCGCTTTGTGCGGGCCGTGCGCGGTGTAGGTTAGCTGGCGATCGCGTTCAAAATTACGTTCCAGCACCTCAGCGTACTCTGTCTCTTTCTCCCAGCCGCGCTGGAAAGAGAAAGTCAGAGAAAACTCAGGAAGAAATTGCTTACAGGTATCAGCCATATCGGCAGCGATACCGGCGCTATACTCCGCGCGCCAGGTGCTGATTTGCTCCGCCAGCGGGATCAATTCTTTATCCCACGGGCGTAGCTGTTCGTAACGTGTTACCTGGCGCAGCGCCGCATTGCGCTGCTTGAGCAAACGCTTGAGATTGCTCCAGGCGGTGAAAAATCCGGGTTCGTTGTGAAAGCATCCCCAGTCGAGGAATGCTCTTCTGTATTTGGGGCCGCCATTGAGTAAAGTAAACCCTTCTGGCGTTATCAGTTGCATCGGCATCAGGTGCGCCAGCTCCGCAACTTTATGCCCGTCAGTACCATCGATACGGACTTTGCTGTCGCCCTGTTTATCTTTGGTTAAGCCAATTGCCGTCTCACGCTCTTCACCCTGTAATCGCCCGTGGAGAATAAACGCCTCCTGCTCATGGCGAATGACGCGACCAATCTGCAAACTACGAAACGCCCGACCGTGACCGAGCGTATAGATGGCTTCCAGCACGCTGGTTTTGCCACTGCCGTTGGCACCCACCAGAAAGTTAAAGCCAGGAGATAAAGCGAGATCCGCGTTTTCGATATTGCGGAAATCGCGGATCAACAAGCGGGTGAGGGACATTACAGTCTCATTGGCATGACAACATAAGCCGCGCTCTGGCTGGCGGCATCTTCAATCTGCACACTGGAAACCGAATCAGTCAGCATCATGCGCACGTTTTCGCATTTCAGCGCGTTCAGAACATCCAGCACATAACTGACATTAAAGCCGATTTCCATCTCTGCGCCGCTGTAGGTGACGTCGAGGATCTCTTCCGCTTCTTCCTGTTCCGGGTTATTAGCGGTGATTTTCAACTGGTTTTCACTGACATACAGGCGCACACCACGGAATTTCTCGTTAGAGAGAATCGCCGCACGAGCAAAAGCCTGCTTGAGGAGATCGCAGCCTGCTTCCAGATGTTTGTCCGGGTTCTTCGGCAGAACGCGACGGTAATCCGGGAAGCGACCATCCACCAGTTTGGAGGTGAAAATAAAGTCGCCAACGTGAGCGCGAATGTTGTTGCTGCCAATTTGCACGCGCAGCGGATTGTCGCCGCCGTCGAGCATACGCATCAGTTCAATCACGCCTTTACGCGGCACAATCACCGAATGGCTCGGCAAAGACTGACCAATCGGCATTGAGCAGACCGCCAGACGGTGACCGTCGGTCGCCACGGTGCGCAGCTCTTCGCCTTCGGTTTCGAACAGCATACCGTTTAAGTAATAGCGAACGTCCTGATGCGCCATAGAAAACTGGGTCGCTTCAATCAGACGCTTCATCGTCGCCTGCGGCAGGGTAAATTCAACTTCGCTCTGCCAATCATCAAGGTTCGGGAAATCTGCCGCAGGCAGGGTAGAAAGCGAAAAACGGCTACGCCCGGAGCGTACCAGCATCCGCTCACCTTCCAGTTGCACGGCAATTTCCGCGCCTTCAGGCAGACCACGGCAGATATCAAAGAATTTGCGCGCCGGAACGGTCGTCGCCCCTGGTTCGTGCGGCTGAATCAGCGCAACACGTGCCACCATTTCCATCTCGAGATCAGTACCGGTCAGCGACAACGTACCGTCAGCAACCTGTAACAGCAGATTACCGAGAATCGGTAGCGTAGGACGACCACCTAACGGACCGCTCACCTGTTGTAGCGGTTTTAATAAATGCTCACGTTCTACGGTAAATTTCATAGGATTAAGATGACAATGTTCTGATTAAATTTGAAAAATCTTCTTTGATATCATGGCTCTCTTCACGCAACTGCTCGATCTTACGGCAGGCATGAAGCACCGTCGTGTGGTCACGACCGCCAAACGCATCGCCGATCTCTGGCAGACTGTGGTTAGTCAGCTCTTTCGCCAGCGCCATCGCCATCTGGCGCGGACGCGCCACCGAGCGAGATCGACGCTTGGAAAGGAGATCCGCGACTTTGATCTTGTAGTACTCTGCCACCGTCTTCTGAATATTGTCGATGGTGACCAGTTTTTCCTGCAATGCCAGCAAGTCGCGCAGCGCCTCACGCACGAAGTCGATGGTGATCGCCCGTCCGGTAAAGTTGGCGTTAGCAATGACGCGGTTCAGCGCCCCTTCCAGCTCACGCACGTTAGATCGTAGACGCTTGGCGATAAAGAACGCCACTTCGCCCGGCAAACGAATGTCGTTTTCGTCAGCCTTTTTCATCAGGATCGCCACGCGAGTTTCCAGCTCTGGCGGTTCGATCGCCACAGTCAGTCCCCAGCCAAAGCGGGATTTCAAACGATCCTCAACGCCGTTGATCTCTTTCGGATAGCGATCCGAGGTGAGAATGATCTGCTGATTACCTTCAAGCAGGGCGTTGAAGGTGTGGAAAAACTCTTCCTGGGATCGTTCTTTATTAGCAAAAAACTGAATATCGTCGATCAGCAGCGCATCAACAGAACGGTAGTAGCGTTTAAACTCTTCAATCGCGTTGTTTTGCAGGGCTTTTACCATATCCTGCACAAAACGTTCGGAGTGCATATAAACCACTTTGGCATTGGGCTTGCGCGCCATAATGCCATTGCCCACCGCATGGAGCAGGTGAGTTTTCCCCAGCCCCGTGCCGCCATAAAGGAACAACGGGTTATAGGCGCCGCCAGGGTTGTCTGCCACCTGGCGAGCCGCCGCGCGCGCCAGTTGGTTAGATTTACCTTCGACGAAGTTATCAAATGTATGTTTAACGTTAACGTTGGAACGATAGGTCGGTTCTGCCGGAGCCGGAACGTTATCCCAACCCGAGCGCGCCGCAGGTGCAGCACGTTGCGGTTGCACCTGAGCGGCCTGAGCGGGTGCAACGGTGTTACTGGCAGGGACTTTCAGCGTTTGTGTCACGGGCTTTGTGCCCACTTCAAAACGCAGCTGTGGGGCATCCGCTCCGCAGAAACTGGTTAGCAGTCCATTGATATTATTGAGGTACTTGTCCCGTACCCAGTCGAGGACAAAACGGTTTGGCGCGTACAAGGCCAGCGTGTTATCGCTCAGTTCCGCCTGCAATGGGCGTATCCACATACTAAATTCTGTGGCTGGTAACTCATCCTGCAATCGGGCAAGACACTGCTGCCAAAGCGAAAGTGACACGGCGGACTCCACTCGAACAAAAGTCGATTATGACTAAGGCTGAAACATTCATGATTGTTGACGCACGTCGAAAAGACCCTGCATGAGGGTGACGCACGAACCGCTGTCTGCGGTTATATGCCCGATCAAGATCCTGCAAAACGATCGGGACCGAGGATCATAGCCTAAACTGCGCAAGAGATCTTCTGTTTCTCACAGATTTTCCCGATTTATCCACAGGGCTTTCCAGAACCCGTTAAGTGTAAACGATCCAGGCACAAGGCGGGCACGATTTAGGCCGCATATTGGAAAATTTAATGACCATAAACAAAATTAGTCTTAATCGATCTAATAAAGATCCTGAGCGATCCTTGCGCTTTACCTGGTAGCCCGTATAATCCTCCACCCGGCGCGCAATGCTGGTTTTCACCGGTATACAGTTGCACTTTTTCCCTGTGAAAAGGTGCGGAAAAGCGCGGTAAATAAGGAAAGAGAATTGACTCCGGAGTGTACAATTATTACAATCCGGCCTCTTTAATCACCCATGGCTTCGGTGTCCATCGTTCGATTTTCGGACGGATATCCAATAAAGCCATTGAATTTATTCAAGTTTAGGTAGAAATCGCCATGAAACGCACTTTTCAACCGTCTGTACTGAAGCGCAACCGTTCTCACGGCTTCCGTGCTCGTATGGCTACTAAAAATGGTCGTCAGGTACTGGCACGTCGTCGTGCTAAAGGCCGTGCTCGTCTGACCGTTTCTAAGTAATAAAGCTAACCCCTGAGTGGTTAAGCTCGCATTTCCCAGGGAGTTACGCTTGTTAACTCCCAGTCAATTCACATTCGTCTTCCAGCAGCCACAACGGGCTGGCACGCCGCAAATCACCATCCTCGGCCGCCTGAATTCGCTGGGGCATCCCCGTATCGGTCTTACAGTCGCCAAGAAAAACGTTCGACGAGCGCATGAACGCAATCGGATTAAACGTCTGACGCGTGAAAGCTTCCGTCTACGCCAACATGAACTCCCGGCTATGGATTTCGTGGTGGTGGCGAAAAAAGGGGTTGCCGACCTCGATAACCGTGCTCTCTCGGAAGCGTTGGAAAAATTATGGCGCCGCCACTGTCGCCTGGCTCGCGGGTCCTGATAGCCCTCATTCGGGTCTACCAACGCCTGATTAGTCCGCTACTCGGGCCGCATTGTCGTTTCACTCCAACCTGTTCAAGCTACGGAATTGAGGCATTGCGCAGGTTTGGAGTGATAAAAGGCAGTTGGTTGACGGTGAAACGCGTATTAAAATGCCACCCTTTACACCCTGGTGGTGACGATCCCGTCCCGCCCGGACCATTTGATACCAGAGAACACTAACGATGGATTCGCAACGCAATCTTTTAGTCATCGCTTTGCTGTTCGTGTCTTTCATGATCTGGCAAGCCTGGGAGCAGGATAAAAACCCGCAACCTCAGGCTCAACAGACCACGCAGACAACGACCACCGCAGCGGGTAGCGCCGCCGACCAGGGCGTACCGGCCAGTGGCCAGGGGAAACTGATTTCGGTTAAAACCGACGTGCTTGATCTGACCATCAACACCCGTGGTGGTGATGTTGAGCAGGCCCTGCTGCCGGCTTACCCGAAAGAACTGAACTCTACCCAGCCGTTCCAGCTGCTGGAAACCTCACCGCAGTTTATTTATCAGGCACAGAGCGGTCTGACCGGTCGTGATGGCCCGGATAACCCGGCTAATGGCCCGCGTCCGCTGTATAACGTCGAAAAAGACGCTTATGTGCTGGCGGAAGGCCAAAACGAACTGCAGGTGCCGATGACGTATACCGACGCGGCAGGCAACACGTTTACCAAAACGTTTGTCCTGAAACGTGGTGATTACGCTGTCAACGTCAACTACAACGTGCAGAACGCTGGCGAAAAACCGCTGGAGATCTCCACTTTTGGTCAGTTGAAGCAATCCATCACTCTGCCACCGCATCTCGATACCGGAAGCAGCAACTTTGCGCTGCATACCTTCCGTGGCGCGGCGTACTCCACACCTGACGAGAAGTACGAGAAATACAAGTTCGATACTATTGCTGACAACGAAAACCTGAACATCTCTTCGAAAGGTGGTTGGGTTGCGATGCTGCAACAGTATTTCGCAACTGCATGGATCCCGCATAACGACGGCACCAACAACTTCTATACCGCTAATCTGGGTAACGGCATTGCCGCTATCGGCTATAAGTCTCAGCCGGTACTGGTTCAGCCTGGTCAGACTGGCGCGATGAACAGCACCCTGTGGGTTGGCCCGGAAATCCAGGACAAAATGGCGGCCGTTGCTCCGCACCTGGATCTGACCGTTGATTACGGTTGGTTGTGGTTCATCTCTCAGCCGCTGTTCAAACTGCTGAAATGGATCCATAGCTTTGTGGGTAACTGGGGCTTCTCCATTATCATCATCACCTTTATCGTTCGTGGCATCATGTACCCGCTGACCAAAGCGCAGTACACCTCCATGGCGAAGATGCGTATGCTGCAGCCGAAGATTCAGGCTATGCGTGAGCGTCTGGGCGATGACAAACAGCGTATCAGCCAGGAAATGATGGCGCTGTACAAAGCTGAGAAGGTTAACCCGCTGGGCGGCTGCTTCCCGCTGCTGATCCAGATGCCAATCTTCCTGGCGTTGTACTACATGCTGATGGGTTCCGTTGAGCTGCGTCAGGCACCGTTTGCACTGTGGATCCACGACCTGTCTGCACAGGACCCGTACTACATCCTGCCGATCCTGATGGGCGTAACGATGTTCTTCATTCAGAAGATGTCGCCGACCACCGTGACCGACCCGATGCAGCAGAAGATCATGACCTTTATGCCGGTCATCTTCACCGTGTTCTTCCTGTGGTTCCCGTCAGGTCTGGTGCTGTACTATATCGTCAGCAACCTGGTAACCATTATTCAGCAGCAGCTGATTTACCGTGGTCTGGAAAAACGTGGTCTGCATAGCCGCGAGAAGAAAAAATCCTGATTCGGTGAGTTTTCGCTAAAATAAGGGCGGTCAGTTGACCGCCTTTTTTATTTGTATTGATGAGATAAACCATGAGCCATAACGACACTATCGTCGCCCAGGCAACCCCACCGGGACGCGGTGGTGTGGGCATCCTGCGCATCTCCGGCCTCAAAGCCCGTGAAGTTGCTGAAACCGTGCTGGGTAAATTGCCGAAGCCGCGCTACGCCGATTATCTTCCGTTCAAAGACGCCGACGGCAGCGTGCTGGATCAGGGCATCGCGCTATGGTTCCCTGGCCCGAACTCGTTCACCGGTGAAGATGTGCTGGAACTGCAGGGTCATGGCGGTCCGGTGATCCTCGACCTGCTGTTAAAACGTATTCTGACCATTCCTGGCCTGCGGATTGCTCGCCCAGGTGAGTTTTCAGAACGCGCGTTTCTTAACGATAAACTCGATTTAGCCCAGGCCGAAGCGATTGCGGATCTTATCGACGCCAGCTCAGAACAGGCGGCTCGTTCGGCGCTTAACTCACTGCAAGGCGCGTTCTCCGCACGGGTCAATCATCTGGTTGAAGCCCTCACCCACTTGCGCATTTACGTCGAAGCGGCGATTGATTTCCCCGATGAAGAGATCGATTTCCTCTCCGACGGTAAAATTGAAGCCCAGCTCAATGACGTGATTGCCGATCTCGATGCGGTACGCGCCGAAGCTCGTCAGGGCAGTCTATTGCGCGAAGGGATGAAGGTGGTGATTGCCGGACGCCCAAATGCCGGTAAATCGAGCCTGTTAAACGCGCTGGCGGGGCGTGAAGCGGCGATAGTAACTGATATTGCCGGAACCACGCGCGACGTACTGCGTGAGCATATTCATATTGACGGGATGCCACTGCATATCATTGATACCGCCGGGCTACGTGAAGCCAGCGATGAAGTGGAACGTATTGGTATCGAGCGAGCGTGGCAGGAAATTGAACAGGCCGACCGGGTGCTGTTTATGGTTGATGGCACGACGACAGACGCCGTTGATCCGGCAGAAATCTGGCCGGAATTTATCGCCCGTTTGCCTGCGAAACTGCCGATCACCGTGGTGCGCAATAAAGCTGATATCACCGGCGAAACGCTGGGAATGAGCGAAGTGAACGGTCACGCGTTGATTCGTCTCTCTGCAAGGACTGGCGAAGGCGTGGATGTGTTGCGTAACCATCTCAAACAGAGCATGGGTTTCGACACTAATATGGAAGGTGGTTTCCTGGCGCGCCGTCGTCACCTGCAGGCGCTGGAACAAGCGGCGGAGCATCTGCAACAGGGCAAAGCGCAACTGTTAGGTGCATGGGCGGGTGAATTGCTTGCGGAAGAACTACGCCTGGCACAGCAAAACTTAAGCGAAATCACCGGGGAATTTACTTCTGACGATCTGCTGGGGCGAATTTTCTCCAGCTTCTGTATCGGTAAGTAACCCGTACCTACAAAGCCGCATCCAGATTGCCTGATGCGGCTTTGCTTTCTTGTTAGCACTCTTATTATTACTCAACCCTTTTTATAAACCTTAGCCTTCTTACGTAACTTATTTTCTTAAAAAAGCATTTAATATTGTTTCGCAACCGTTTGTGATTCGATTCACATTTAAACAATTTCAGAATAGACAAAAATCTTGAGTATTATACTGTAACGTTGTGTCTTTCGAGGATAAGTACATTATGAATACCTTACATATATGTGTGACCTCAAAGTGGTTTAATATTGACAACAGAATTGTCGATCACCGCCCTTAATTTGCCCTTCTGTAGCCATCACCAGAGTCAAACCGAATTAGATTCAATGTGATCTATGAGTTTGCTACGTCTTTATTTTCTTTTTTTATATACGCTATTACTGATTTAATTGCTTTCTTAAAGCAATAACGGTTCTTGTATATATGTGGAAAATTAATAGATATTGCAAATGTAATATTCACAGGGATCACTGCAATTAAAATAAATGAAGGATTATGTAATGGAAAACTTTAAACACCTCCCTGAACCGTTCCGCATTCGTGTTATTGAGCCAGTAAAACGTACCTCTCGTGCTTACCGTGAAGAAGCGATTATTAAATCCGGTATGAACCCATTTCTGCTGGATAGCGAAGATGTGTTTATCGATTTACTGACCGACAGTGGCACCGGGGCGGTGACGCAGAGTATGCAGGCAGCGATGATGCGCGGCGACGAAGCCTACAGCGGCAGCCGCAGCTACTACGCATTAGCCGAGTCAGTGAAGAATATCTTTGGTTATCAATACACCATTCCGACTCACCAGGGGCGTGGCGCAGAGCAAATCTACATTCCGGTACTGATTAAAAAACGCGAGCAGGAAAAAGGCCTGGATCGCAGCAAAATGGTAGCGTTCTCGAATTATTTCTTCGACACCACTCAGGGCCATAGCCAGATTAACGGCTGTACAGTGCGTAACGTCTATATCAAAGAAGCCTTCGATACTGGCGTGCGTTACGACTTTAAAGGCAACTTTGACCTCGAAGGTTTAGAACGCGGTATTGAAGAAGTTGGCCCGAATAACGTGCCGTATATCGTTGCAACCATCACCAGTAACTCCGCAGGCGGTCAGCCGGTATCTCTGGCAAATATGAAAGCGATGTACAGCATTGCGAAGAAATATGACATTCCTGTAGTGATGGACTCCGCGCGCTTTGCTGAAAACGCCTATTTCATCAAGCAACGTGAAGCGGAATACAAAGACTGGACTATCGAGCAGATTACCCGCGAAACCTACAAATATGCCGATATGCTGGCAATGTCCGCCAAGAAAGATGCGATGGTGCCGATGGGCGGCCTGCTGTGCGTGAAAGACGACAGCTTCTTCGATGTCTATACCGAGTGCAGAACCCTTTGCGTGGTGCAGGAAGGCTTCCCGACGTATGGCGGCCTGGAAGGCGGCGCGATGGAGCGTCTGGCGGTAGGTCTGTATGACGGCATGAATCTGGACTGGCTGGCTTATCGTATCGCGCAGGTGCAGTATCTGGTCGATGGTCTGGAAGAGATTGGCGTTGTCTGCCAGCAGGCGGGCGGTCACGCGGCATTCGTTGATGCCGGTAAACTGTTGCCGCATATTCCGGCAGATCAGTTCCCGGCACAGGCGCTGGCGTGCGAGCTGTATAAAGTCGCCGGTATCCGTGCGGTAGAAATTGGTTCTTTCCTGTTAGGCCGCGATCCGAAAACCGGTAAACAACTGCCATGCCCGGCTGAACTGCTGCGTTTAACCATTCCACGCGCAACCTATACTCAAACACATATGGACTTTATTATTGAAGCCTTCAAACATGTGAAAGAGAACGCAGCAAATATTAAAGGGCTAACCTTTACCTACGAACCGAAAGTATTGCGTCACTTCACCGCAAAACTGAAAGAAGTTTAATTAATACACTCAGAGTGGCTATAAGGATGTTAGCCACTCCATTCCCTACATCCTCAATAACAAAAATAGCCTTCCTCTAAAGGTGGCATCATGACTGAACAAGCAGAAAAAAAGCACTCTGCATTTTGGGGTGTTATGGTTATAGCAGGTACAGTAATCGGTGGAGGTATGTTTGCTTTACCTGTTGATCTTGCCGGCGCCTGGTTTTTCTGGGGTGCCTTTATCCTTATCATTGCCTGGTTTTCAATGCTACATTCTGGGTTACTATTATTAGAAGCAAATTTAAATTATCCCGTCGGCTCCAGTTTTAATACCATCACTAAAGATTTAATCGGTAACACCTGGAACATTATCAGCGGCATTACCGTTGCCTTCGTTCTCTATATTCTCACTTACGCCTATATCTCTGCTAACGGCGCGATCATTAGCGAAACGATATCAATGAATTTGGGCTACCATGCCAATCCTCGCATTGTCGGGATCTGCACGGCCATTTTCGTCGCCAGCGTATTATGGATAAGTTCGTTAGCCGCCAGCCGTATCACGTCGTTGTTCCTCGGGCTGAAGATTATCTCCTTTGTCATTGTGTTTGGCTCTTTCTTCTTCCAGGTCGATTATTCCGTTCTACGTGATGCCACCAGCACGACTGCGGGGACGTCTTACTTCCCGTACATTTTTATGGCTCTGCCAGTGTGCCTTGCGTCATTTGGTTTCCACGGCAATATTCCCAGCCTGATTATTTGCTATGGCAAACGCAAAGATAAGCTAATCAAAAGCGTGGTTTTCGGTTCGCTGCTGGCGCTGGTGATTTATCTCTTCTGGCTGTATTGCACCATGGGCAATATTCCGCGTGAAAGTTTTAAAGCGATTATTTCCTCCGGCGGCAACGTCGATTCACTGGTGAAATCGTTCCTCGGCACCAAACAACATGGCATTATCGAGTTTTGCCTGCTGGTGTTCTCTAACTTGGCTGTCGCCAGTTCGTTCTTTGGCGTCACGCTGGGACTGTTCGATTATCTGGCGGATCTATTTAAGATTGATAACTCCCACGCCGGTCGTTTCAAAACCGTGCTGTTAACCTTCCTGCCACCAGCGTTGTTGTATCTGGTCTTCCCGAACGGCTTTATTTACGGGATCGGCGGTGCCGGGCTGTGCGCCACCATCTGGGCGGTCATTATCCCTGCGGTACTGGCAATCAAAGCCCGCAAGAAGTTTCCCAACCAGATGTTCACGGTTTGGGGCGGCAATCTCATTCCGGCGATTGTTATCCTCTTTGGTATAACTGTGATTTTATGCTGGTTCGGTAACGTCTTTAACGTGTTACCTAAATTTGGCTGATCCCTTCAAGAAGCCAGCCATTTCGCTGGCTTCTTTCCTGTCAGGAAATCACTTATGTCCAAATGGCAACTCGCCTGATTCTCCTTCACCACGTATGCTTTGCGCCACCTTCCCGTCAGGACGCTTTAGCTCATGTCCCGTTTCTTAATTTGTAGTTTTGCCCTGGTTTTACTTTATCCCGCAGGGATTGATATGTACCTCGTTGGTTTACCGCGCATCGCCGCCGACCTCAATGCCAGCGAAGCGCAGTTGCATATTGCGTTCTCCGTTTATCTGGCGGGGATGGCGGCAGCGATGTTATTTGCCGGTAAAGTGGCCGATCGTTCAGGAAGAAAACCGGTCGCCATACCCGGCGCGGCACTATTTATTATCGCCTCGGTGTTCTGTTCACTGGCTGAAACCAGCACGTTATTTCTTGCCGGGCGATTTCTGCAGGGGCTGGGCGCGGGCTGTTGTTACGTGGTGGCGTTCGCCATTTTACGCGACACACTGGACGATCGACGTCGGGCAAAAGTACTGTCGTTACTCAACGGTATTACCTGCATCATTCCGGTGTTAGCGCCGGTACTCGGGCATCTGATTATGCTTAAATTCCCGTGGCAAAGCCTGTTCTGGGTAATGGCGATGATGGGCTTCGCAGTACTGATGTTGTCTTTATTTATTTTAAAAGAAACGCGCCCTGCAGCGCCTGCCGCTTCGGACAAGCCACGAGAGAATACCGAATCGCTGCTTAACCGTTTTTTCCTCAGCCGTGTTGTTATCACCACACTCAGCGTTTCGGTGATCCTCACCTTCGTGAATACGTCGCCAGTATTGATGATGGAAATCATGGGTTTTGAGCGCGGAGAATACGCCACCATTATGGCGCTGACCGCAGGCGTCAGCATGACCGTATCGTTCTCAACGCCGTTTGCATTGGGAATTTTTAAGCCGCGAACGCTGATGATCACGTCACAAGTATTATTCCTGGCAGCCGGTATCACCCTTGCATTTTCGCCTTCCCATGCGGTTTCTCTGTTTGGCATCACGCTGATTTGCGCCGGTTTTTCGGTGGGCTTCGGCGTGGCAATGAGTCAGGCATTAGGCCCGTTTTCGTTGCGCGCAGGCGTGGCCAGCTCGACCTTAGGCATCGCGCAGGTTTGCGGTTCATCACTGTGGATTTGGCTGGCGGCGGTGGTCGGTGTCGGTACATGGAATATGCTGATCGGGATTCTGATTGCCTGTAGCATAGTGAGCCTGTTGTTGATTATGCTCGTCACTCCTGGACGCCCCGTTACCGCTCATGAAGAAATCCATCACCACTCTTGACCTTAATTTGCTGCTCTGCCTGCAACTACTGATGCAGGAGCGCAGCGTAACCAAAGCGGCGAAACGGATGAACGTGACGCCTTCGGCGGTGAGCAAGTCATTGGCAAAACTTCGGGCATGGTTTGATGATCCGCTCTTTGTGAATTCACCGCTGGGTCTGACGCCTACACCGCTGATGGTCAGCATGGAACAAAATCTGGCGGAATGGATGCAAATGAGCAACCTGCTGCTGGATAAACCGCATCACGAAACGCCGCGCGGTCTTAAGTTTGAACTGGCGGCGGAGTCGCCGCTGATGATGATCATGTTTAACGCGTTATCGAAACAGATCTACCAGCGTTACCCCCAGGCGACCATCAAACTACGTAACTGGGATTACGATTCGCTGGATGCGATTACCCGTGGCGAAGTGGATATCGGTTTTTCCGGTCGTGAAAGTCATCCCCGTTCGCGGGAGCTACTAAGTTCACTGCCGTTATCCATTGATTATGAAGTGCTGTTTAGTGATGTACCCTGCGTCTGGCTACGCAAAGATCATCCGGCACTACGTGAAGCGTGGGATCTGGATACCTTTTTACGTTATCCGCATATCAGCATTTGCTGGGAACAGAGCGATACGTGGGCGCTGGACAATGTGTTACAGGAGCTAGGCCGAGAACGCACGATTGCTATGAGTCTGCCAGAATTTGAGCAGGCGCTATTTATGGCGGCGCAGCCCGACAATCTGCTACTGGCGACCGCGCCACGCTACTGTCAGTACTACAATCAGCTCCACCAACTGCCGTTGGTTGCTCTTCCTCTCCCGTTTGATGAAAGCCAGCAAAAAAAGCTGGAAGTACCGTTTACTCTGCTGTGGCACAAACGGAATAGCCATAACCCGAAGATCGTCTGGTTACGGGAAACCATTAAAAATATTTACGCCTCGATAGCATAATAAAATCGTATAAAACGCGACCACATTTCACGATAAAATGTAAAAAACATGTAATAAACTTATCCGAATCGAACTTTTCGCCACTTTAGTCTGTCCATAGTTCCAGCAAATGATTACTCTTGTATTCATAATGGACCATTAAGCATGGAGCGAAAAATGGCGACTCACTTTGCCCGAGGGATTTTAACGGAAGGACATCTTATATCTGTTCGTCTCCCCTCCCGGTGTCATCAAGAAGCCCGAAATCTTCCCCCTCATCGTCAAAGTCGTTTTCTGGCGTCCAGAGGTTTACTCGCAGAACTGATGTCTATGCTGTATGGCATAAGCGAATTACCAGAGATCGTCACCCAGGCTAAAGGAAAGCCGGTTTTCCTCGATAAAAATCTGCCATCATTTTCAATATCCTATGCCGGAAATATGGTCGGCGTAGCGTTAACAACCGAAGGTGAGTGTGGTCTTGATATGGAGCTACAGCGCGCGACACGCGGGTTTCATAGTCCCCATGCCCCCGATAACCCTATTTTTTCCAGCAATGAATCGTTATGGATCAGTAAGCAGAACGATCCTAATGAAGCACGAGCACAACTCATTACTTTGCGCCGAAGCGTGCTAAAACTTACCGGCGATGTACTGAATGACGACCCGCGCGATCTGCAATTGCTGCCCATTGCCGGACGCCTGAAATGTGCCCATGTAAATCATGTAGAAGCGTTATGCGACGCAGAGGACGTGCTGGTGTGGTCCGTGGCGGTCACTCCAGCGATTGAGAAGCTCAGTGTCTGGGAGTTAGATGGTAAGCAAGGCTGGAAAAGTCTGCCGGATATTCACAGTCGCGCCAACAACCCCACCAGCCGGATGATGCGTTTTGCCCAGCTCTCTACCGTGAAGTCTTTTTCGCCAAATTGATAGACAACCACAGGAGTCATCATGTCTGAAAAATTGAAGGTGGTCACGTTACTGGGGAGCCTGCGCAAAGGCTCATTTAATGGCATGGTTGCACGTACACTGCCGAAAATTGCCCCTGCGGGTATGGAAGTCAATGCGTTACCTTCCATTGCCGACATTCCCCTGTATGACGCTGACGTACAGCAGGAAGAAGGTTTTCCAGCGACAGTTGAAGCTCTGGCGGAACAAATTCGCCAGGCTGACGGCGTGGTGATCGTCACGCCGGAATATAACTACTCCGTGCCGGGCGGACTGAAAAATGCCATCGACTGGCTATCTCGCCTGCCGGATCAACCGCTGGCCGGTAAACCGGTGTTGATTCAGACCAGCTCAATGGGCGTGATTGGCGGCGCGCGCTGTCAGTATCACCTGCGCCAGATTCTGGTTTTTCTCGACGCGATGGTAATGAACAAACCAGAGTTTATGGGCGGTGTGATTCAGAACAAAGTCGATCCACAAACCGGAGAAGTGATTGATCAAGGAACACTGGATCATCTGACCGGACAATTGACCGCATTTGGTGAGTTTATTCAGCGAGTTAAGATCTAAATAAAAAACCCGCCAGCAATCATGCATGGCGGGTTTTTAACGCGTTATCGATTTTAGTGGGCGTCGATAAACACAATCTTCAGGATAAACAGCAGCGCAACGATGATTACGCACGGGCTTAGATCACGCAGACGTCCGGTGCCGATTTTCATCACGCAGTAGGAAATGAAGCCCAGCGCGATACCTTCGGTAATAGAAAAGCTGAACGGCATCATCACGGCGGTAATAAACGCCGGAACGGATTCAGTAAGATCCTGCCATTTCACGCGAGCAAGACTTGAGGTCATCAGTACGCCCACGTAGATCAGCGCGCCAGCAGCGGCATAGCCAGGCACCATTCCCGCCAACGGTGACAGGAAGATAACCAGCAGGAATAGCAGGCCGACAACCACTGCCGTCAGACCGGTACGACCGCCAACGGAAACGCCGGAAGAAGACTCAATGTACGCCGTGACGGAAGATGTACCGATAAACGAACCGGTAACAGAAGAGATACTGTCGACATACAGCGCCTGCTTCATGCGCGGGAATTTACCTTTCTCATCCGCCAGACCTGCTTTATCGGTCACGCCAATCAACGTACCGGAAGAGTCAAACAGGTTGACCAGCATGAAAGAGAAAATCACCCCTGCCAGTCCGAGGTTAAACGACCCGGCTAAATCCACATGACCCACTACCGTCATCACGCTCGGCGGTGCGGAGACAATGCCGTTGTAGTGCACATCACCCAGCATCCAGCCCAGAAGCGTCGTCACCACGATGGAAACCAGCACCGCCGCGTGAATGTTGCGCGAGGCCAGAATAGCAATGATGAAGAAGCCGAGGATACCCAGCAGCACGCTGTGAGAAGTCAGGTTACCGATGCTGACCAGCGTTTCCGGGTTAGCGACAATGACACCTGCGTTTTTCAGCCCCATCATACCAATGAACAGGCCGATACCGCTGGTGATCCCCACACGCAGACTCACTGGAATGTTGGCAATCATCCAGTAGCGAACGCGGAAAATCGTCAGTAACAGCAAACCAATAGCGCCCCAGAAAATGGCACCCATCCCGACCTGCCATGGCAAGCCCATCGCCTGCACAACGACAAAAGCGAAGAACGCATTCAGACCCATAGCGGGAGCCAGCGCGACTGGCAGGTTAGCAAACAGCCCCATCAGAATACTGCCGAACGCAGCAATCAGACAGGTAGTGACGAAGACGGCGCTGGTGTCCATGCCAGCGACGCCGAGAATTTGCGGGTTAACAAAAACGATGTAAACCATCGTCAGGAAGGTGGTAAAACCGGCGATCACTTCGGTCCGTGCCGTCGTGCCATGTTCGCGCAGTTTAAACACGCGTTCCAGCATCCCCTGGCCAGAAGCCTGGGTTGTGTGTTGTTGACTCATTATCTATTTCCGAACAAGGAGGGAAAATCCGTCGCTATCGTATACCAAAATGAGACAATATGGACGGCTGAAGATAACTTTTTTTCATTGTATTTGCTTATACGGCAACGATTGCGTCGCGCCAATCTGCATGACGAAAACGTTAAACTAACGATAAAGGAAAGACATGTCCCAGATAGAAGCGGTATTTTTCGACTGTGACGGTACGCTGGTAGATAGCGAGGTCATTTGCTCTCGCGCCTATGTCACGATGTTCAGGGAATTTGGCATTCACGTTGACCTGGAAGAAATTTTTACCCGTTTTAAAGGCGTAAAACTCTACGAAATCATCGACATCATTAGCAAAGAACAGGGCGTAGAAATGGTTCGTGCCGATGCCGAGCACGTTTACCGTGCGGAAGTGGCGCGTCTGTTTGATAGCGAACTGGAGGTGATTGCGGGTGCTAACGAATTGCTGGCGAGCGTTAACGTGCCGATGTGCGTCGTCTCTAACGGCCCGGTCAGCAAAATGCAACATTCGCTTGGCAAACTCAATATGCTGCACTATTTCCCGGAAAAACTGTTCAGCGGTTACGACATCCAACGTTGGAAGCCCGATCCGGCGTTAATGTTCCATGCTGCAAAAGCGATGAATGTGAACGTTGAAAACTGCATTCTGGTTGATGACTCCAGCGCCGGTGCGCAGTCAGGAATCGATGCCGGTATGGAAGTGTTTTACTTCTGCGCTGACCCGCACAATAAGCCGATCGTTCATCCGAAAGTCACTACTTTTACCCATCTTTCACAGTTACCAGAACTCTGGAAGGCTCGCGGCTGGGATATCACTCAGTAAATAAAGAGACCGGTGATATATCTCACCGGTCAGATTACGTACTCGCAGATTGCCGGATGCGGCATACGCTTAGCGTGACGCTTTCGGATCTTTCTCTGCCAGCAGTTTATCCAGTTCATCGCCGCCGACGTGACGGAAATCCTGCCCTTTCACGTAGTAGAAGATGTATTCACAGATATTCTGGCAACGGTCGCCGATACGCTCGATGGAGCGCGCGCAGAACAGCGCGGTAAGTACGCTCGGAATGGTGCGCGAATCTTCCATCATGTAGGTCATCAACTGGCGCACGATACCTTCGTACTCCTGATCGACTTTTTTATCTTCACGATAAATTCGTACCGCTTCGTCAATATCCATGCGCGCGAACGCGTCCAGCACGTCATGCAGCATCTGGATTGTGTGACGCCCCAGCGACTCCAGACTCACCAGCAACGGCTGATGCTGCTGGGAGAATTTCTCCAGCGCGGTGCGGCAGATTTTATCCGCCACGTCACCAATACGCTCCAGCTCGGCAATGGTTTTACTAATTACCATCACCAGACGCAGGTCGCTCGCCGTCGGCTGACGTTTGGCAATAATGCGCACACAGGCTTCATCGATTGCCACTTCCATCATGTTGACGTTTTTGTCGCCTTCGATCACGCGCTTCGCCAGATCGCTGTCCTGGTTGTGCATGGCGGTGATGGCATCAGTAAGCTGTTGCTCCACCATGCCGCCCATGGTCATCACCTGCGTGCGGATGCTTTCCAGTTCGGCATTGAACTGGCCAGAAATATGTTTATTAAGATTGAGACTGTCCATAACGCACTCCTGAATCAACCGTAACGACCGGTGATGTAGTCTTCTGTTTGTTTCTTCGCTGGCTTGGTGAACAGATCGTCCGTGTTGCTGAACTCAATCAATTCGCCCATATACATAAATGCCGTGTGGTCGGAACAACGCGCAGCCTGCTGCATGTTGTGGGTGACGATCACCACGGTGTAATCCTGCTTCAGTTCGGTAATCAGCTCTTCAATACGCCCGGTGGAGATAGGGTCGAGCGCCGAACACGGTTCATCAAGCAGCAGCACTTCCGGGCGAATGGCGATACCACGCGCAATACACAGACGCTGTTGCTGACCACCAGAGAGAGAGTAACCACTCTGGTGCAATTTATCTTTGGTTTCGTTCCACAATGCGGCTTTGGTCAATGCCCACTGTACGCGCTCGTCCATGTCGGCACGAGAGAGCTTCTCAAACAGACGGACACCAAAAGCGATGTTGTCGTAAATGGACATCGGGAACGGCGTCGGTTTCTGGAACACCATGCCCACTTTCGCACGCAGCAGGGCGATATCCTGAGTGTTAGTCAGGATGTTGTCGCCATCGAGCAAAATTTCACCTTCCGCACGCTGATCCGGGTACAGTTCAAACATTTTATTGAAGGTACGCAGCAGCGTCGATTTACCGCAGCCGGACGGCCCGATAAACGCCGTAACCTGGTTTTTAGCGATATCCAGGTTGATGTTTTTCAGGGCATGGAATTTGCCGTAGTAGAAGTTCAAATTACGAACCTGAATTTTACTCGGGGCAGTTTCAACCATACTCATTGCAATCTTTTCCTCATCGTGCCTGATGCACTTCGCTAATCAGGCTTACCGTAGGCCGGATAAGGCGCTCACGCCGCATCCGGCAAAGTATTAACCGTGTTTATTCTTCGCAAAAACAACGCGCGCCAGAATGTTCAGCAGCAGGACGCACAGGGTGATGATCAATACCCCGGCCCAGGCCAGTTGCTGCCATTCCGCAAATGGGCTCATCGCAAACTTAAAGATCGTCACCGGCAGGTTGGCGATCGGCTGCATCATGTCGGTGCTCCAGAACTGGTTGGAGAGCGCGGTAAACAGCAGCGGCGCGGTTTCACCAGCAATACGGGCAATCGCCAGCAGGATACCGGTCATGATCCCGGACACCGACGCTTTCAGCGTAATCGCGGAGATCATCTTCCACTTCGGCGTACCCAGCGCATAAGCCGCTTCACGCAGGCTGTCCGGCACCAGTTTCAGCATGTTCTCGGTGGTACGGATAACAATCGGCACCTGCAACAGCGCCAGGGCAATTACGCCCGCCCAGCCGGAGAAGTGCTCCATCTGCGCCACCACGATGGTGTAGACAAACAGACCAACCACAATCGACGGCGCAGAGAGCAAAATGTCGTTAATGAAGCGAATCACTTCTGCCAGCCAGGATTTACGGCCATATTCCGCCAGATAAATCCCCGCCATGATGCCCAGCGGCGTACCGAATACCGTGGCCCACAAAATTAACAGACCGCTACCCGCCAAGGCGTTCGCCAGACCACCGCCTTCGGTATTTGGCGGCGGCGTCATTTCGGTGAACAGCGCCAGCGACATACCGTCGATACCGCGAGTGATGGTGGACATTAAAATCCAGATCAGCCAGAACAGGCCGAAGGCCATCGTCGCCATTGAAAGCGTCAGCGCAATACGGTTTTTGAGGCGGCGACGCGCCTGCATTTTGCGGCGGGATTCCGCCAGCGCCGCAGTGGTTTGCATTTCAACCATAGCCATTAGCGTGCCCCCTCATTCTTAGCCAGGCGCATAATCATAAACTTCGATGCGGCCAGGACGATGAAGGTAATTACAAACAGGATCAAGCCGAGTTCCATCAGTGCGGCAACGTGCAGGCCAGATTCAGCTTCCGCAAATTCGTTGGCCAGCGCGGAAGTGATACTGTTGCCTGGCATGTACAGCGAGGCGCTGTCGAGCTGGTAGGTGTTACCGATGATAAAGGTCACCGCCATGGTTTCACCGAGCGCGCGCCCCAGCCCCAGCATGATGCCGCCGATAACACCATTTTTGGTGAACGGAAGAACGATACGCCAGATAACTTCCCAGGTAGTACAGCCGATACCGTAGGCCGACTCTTTCATCATCACAGGTGTCTGTTCGAACACATCGCGCATGACCGCCGCAATGTACGGAATGATCATAATGGCGAGGATCACGCCTGCCGCGAGGATACCGATACCAAAGGCCGGGCCGGAGAACAGCGCGCCGACAATCGGGATATTCGACAGGATATTGCCGACCGGCTCCTGGAAGTAGACGGCGAACAGCGGCGCAAAGATAAACAGACCCCACATGCCGTAAACGATACTTGGAATGGCTGCCAGCAGCTCAATGGCGATCCCCAGCGGGCGCTTCAGCCAGCCTGGCGCAAGTTCGGTCAGGAACAGGGCGATACCGAAACTCACCGGAACGGCGATCAGCAGCGCGATAAACGAGGTCACCAGCGTACCGTAGATCGGCACCAGCGCCCCGTAAATATCGTTCGGTGCATCCCACTCTTTGGTCCACAGGAAAGCCAGACCAAATTTCTGAATGCTCGGCCAGGAGGAGATGATCAGAGAGACAATAATACCACCCAACATCAATAGCACAATCAGCGCCGCCAGTTTTACCAGCACGCTGAAAATTATGTCGCCCTTTTTACCCGGTGGGTTAAAAGCAGGCTTGGTTGCAGCCATAAGTTACTCTTCAGTTAAACGCGTTTACAAAGTCATTTTGTAATGCCGGATGCGGCGTTAGCGCCTTATCCGGCATGGTGTTTTATTAGTACAGCGGCTTACCGCTACTGTCTTTAATATTGGTCTTCCACGCAGCGCGAACCTGTTCTACAACGCTCTCCGGCAGGCTGGCATAATCCAGGTCATTAGCCTGTTTAGCCCCGGTTTTGTATGCCCAGTCGAAGAACTTCAGCACTTCTACACCCTGCTCAGGTTTCTTCTGATCTTTGTGGATCAGTATGAACGTGGTAGAGGTGATCGGCCATGCATCTTCGCCTTTCTGGTTGGTCAGATCCTGAGAGAAGGTTTTGCTCCAGTCTGCGCCTTTTGCTGCATTGGCAAAGTTTTCTTCGGTCGGACTAACCGGTTTACCATCAGCGGAGATCAGTTTGGTGTACGCCAGGTTATTCTGCTTAGCGTAAGCATATTCAACGTAACCAATGGCACCCGGCAGACGCTGAACGAACGCGGCGATACCGTCGTTACCTTTACCGCCCAGACCGATCGGCCATTTTACGGTAGAGCCAGTACCAACGTTGTTTTTCCACTCTTCGTTCACTTTCGCCAGGTAGCTGGTGAAGACGAAGGAAGTACCGGAGCCATCTGCACGGCGCACTACGGCAATGTTCTGTGAAGGCAGTTTCAGACCCGGATTCAGTTTGGCGATGGCTTCGTCATCCCACTTTTTAATTTTGCCCAGGTAGATGTCACCGAGAGTTTTACCATCCAGCACCAGTTCACCAGATTTCAGACCCGGCAGGTTAACCGCCAGCACCACGCCGCCAATCACGGTCGGGAACTGGAAAAGACCTTCCTGAGCCAGTTTTTCGTCAGACAGCGGCGCATCAGAAGCACCGAAATCAACGGTGTTAGCGATAATCTGTTTTACGCCACCGGAAGAACCGATACCCTGGTAGTTAACTTTATTACCGGTTTCTTTCTGGTAAGTGTCAGCCCATTTGGCATACACCGGCGCAGGGAAGGTTGCACCTGCACCTGTCAGGCTTGCTTCTGCAAACACAGAGAAAGCACTCATCGATAAGGTCGCGGCGACAACAGTTGCGACGGTGGTACGCATAACTTTCATAATGTCTCCTGGGAGGATTCATAAAGCATTGTTTGTTGGCTACGAGAAGCAAAATAGGACAAACAGGTGACAGTTATATGTAAGGTTTATGACAGTTTTATGACAGAGAGAGAAAGTCTTCAGTCTGATTTAAATAACCGTTTATATTCAGTTAATTAAAAATATTAATAACGAAGAGATGACAGAAAAATTTTCATTCTGTGACAGAGAAAAAGTAGCCAAAGATGACGGTTTGTCACATGGAGTTGGCAGGATGTTTGATTAAAAATATAACAGGAAGAAAAATGCCCCGCTTACGCAGGGCATCCATTAATTATTCAACCGTAACCGATTTTGCCAGGTTACGCGGCTGGTCAACATCGGTGCCTTTGATCAGCGCGACATGGTACGCCAGCAGTTGCAGCGGAACGGTGTAGAAAATTGGAGCAATCACCTCTTCCACATGCGGCATCTCGATGATGTGCATGTTGTCGCTGCTCACAAAACCAGCGTCCTGATCGGCAAAGACGTACAACTGACCGCCACGCGCGCGAACTTCTTCAATGTTGGATTTCAGTTTTTCCAACAGTTCGTTGTTCGGCGCAACAACGATAACCGGCATATCTGCATCAATCAGCGCCAGCGGACCGTGTTTCAGTTCACCCGCAGCGTAGGCTTCAGCATGAATATAGGAGATCTCTTTCAGCTTCAATGCGCCTTCCAGCGCGATGGGATACTGATCGCCACGGCCCAGGAACAGCGCGTGATGTTTGTCAGAGAAATCTTCTGCCAGTGCTTCAATGCGTTTGTCCTGAGACAGCATCTGCTCAATACGGCTCGGCAGCGCCTGCAGACCATGCACGATGTCATGCTCAATGGAGGCATCCAGACCTTTCAGGCGAGACAGTTTGGCCACCAGCATCAACAGCACAGTTAACTGAGTGGTGAAGGCTTTGGTAGATGCCACGCCAATTTCAGTACCGGCATTGGTCATCAGCGCCAGATCGGATTCACGCACCAGAGAAGAGCCAGGAACGTTACAGATTGCCAGCGAACCAAGGTAACCCAGCTCTTTTGACAAACGCAGGCCAGCCAGAGTATCAGCCGTTTCACCAGACTGCGACAGAGTGATCATCAGACTGTTACGGCGCACGGCTGATTTGCGATAGCGGAATTCAGAGGCGATTTCGACGTCGCACGGAATGCCTGCCAGCGATTCAAACCAGTAGCGGGAAACCATACCAGAGTTGTAAGAAGTGCCACAGGCGAGGATCTGAATATGCTCAACCTTCGACAGAAGTTCATCGGCGTTCGGTCCCAGCTCGCTTAAATCAACCTGACCGTGGCTGATACGTCCGGCGAGAGTGTTTTTGATGGCGTTTGGCTGTTCGTAGATCTCTTTCTGCATGTAGTGGCGGTAAATACCTTTATCGCCCGCGTCATATTGCAGATTGGATTCGATATCCTGACGTTTTACTTCTGCGCCAGATTTATCGAAGATGTTTACCGAACGGCGAGTGATTTCCGCAATATCGCCCTCTTCAAGGAAGATAAAGCGACGAGTCACTGGCAACAGCGCCAGCTGGTCAGAAGCGATAAAGTTTTCGCCCATCCCCAGGCCAATCACCAGCGGGCTACCGGAACGTGCCGCCAGCAAAGTATCCGGGTTGCGGGTGTCCATGATCACCGTACCGTACGCGCCACGCAGTTGCGGGATAACACGCAGAACGGCCTCACGCAGGGTGCCGCCCTGTTTCAGTTCCCAGTTCACCAGGTGAGCAATAACTTCGGTGTCAGTTTCAGAAACAAAGGTATAGCCACGCGCTTTTAACTCTTCGCGCAGCGGTTCATGGTTTTCGATGATGCCGTTATGCACCACCACAATGTGTTCAGAAACATGCGGATGCGCATTCGCTTCAGAAGGTTCGCCGTGGGTTGCCCAGCGAGTGTGAGCAATACCGGTGCCGCCATGCAGAGGATGTTCTTCCGCTGCCTGAGCCAGCATCTGGACTTTACCGAGACGACGTAAGCGGGTCATATTTCCGTTTGCGTCGACAACTGCCAGACCGGCAGAGTCATAACCACGGTATTCCAGACGACGTAAACCTTCGAGAAGGATTTCAGCTACATCACGTTGCGCGATCGCGCCAACAATTCCACACATAGTTTTTAATTCCGATTGATATCGTTGTCGGTCAACCTGTATGCCCGATTTTTCGGGCGCCCCGAGCCTTGTAGAGAGTGGGGTTATTTTTATAGTTACTGCTTGTGGGCGGGAGATTATGTTATCTCCTCATCCCTGATGGCCGGATTACCCAGCCAGAATTACTTTTTCTTAACCGGACGACGCCAGCCTTCTTTTTGTGCCTGCGGCACACGGCTGATTGCCAGGGCATTTTCACCAACATTGCGCGTTACGGTAGTACCCGCAGCAATGGTCGCGCCTTTACCAACCGTTACCGGTGCAACAAGTTGGGTGTCAGAACCGACAAATACATCGTCGCCAATAATGGTTTTAAATTTATTCGCACCGTCGTAGTTGCAGGTAATGGTTCCCGCGCCGATGTTAACGTTATCGCCGATTTCCGCATCGCCCAGGTAAGTCAGATGACCGGCTTTCGAGCCTTTACCCAAACGCGCTTTTTTCATCTCAACGAAGTTACCGACGTGTGCGCCTTCCAGCAGCTCTGCACCGGGGCGCAGACGGGCAAACGGGCCAATGGTACAGGCCGCAGCCAGATTCGCGTCTTCCACCACGGTATATGGGCTGATTTCGCAATCATCACCAATCACGCTGTTTTTAATCACGCAACCAGTGCCAATTTTCACGCGATTGCCGAGAGTAACATTACCCTCGATGATAACGTTAGTATCAATTTCAACATCGCGCCCGTGAGTAAGCGTACCGCGCAGATCAAAACGCGCCGGATCGCGCAGCATAACTCCCGCCAGCAGCAGTTTTTCTGCCTGTTCGGACTGATAAACGCGCTCCAGACGGGAGAGTTGCAGACGGTTATTTACACCTTCGACTTCGCTTAAACGCTGCGGATGTACAGCGACGATGTCACGCCCTTCCTGATACGCCAGAGCAATAATGTCGGTAATGTAGTACTCGCCCTGAGCATTATTATTGGTCAGCTTCGCCAGCCAGCGTTTCATATCTGCACCGTTGGCGATCAGAATACCGGTGTTGATCTCCTGGATTTGACGCTGCTCGTCGGTAGCATCTTTATGCTCAACAATGCCGGTAACTTTGCCATTCTCACGGGTAATGCGACCATAACCGGTCGGGTCATCCAGTTTCACTGTCAGCAGACCAATGCCACCCTGCGGTTTTGCATCACGCAGGCGCTGGAGTGTTTCGACCGAGATCAGCGGTACATCGCCGTAGAGCATTAAAATGTCTTCATCATCGGCAAAGAAAGGTGCGGCCTGCTGCATTGCATGACCAGTACCCAACTGCTCAGCCTGAAGCACCCAGTTCAGGTTGTCATCTTTCAACGACTGTTTAAGCAGATCGCCGCCGTGACCGTAAACCAGGTGAACGTGCGCTGCGCCTAATTCATTCGCAGCATCAATGACATGCTGAACCATCGCTTTCCCGGCAAGGGTATGCAGCACTTTTGGAATATCGGAATACATGCGAGTGCCTTTGCCTGCTGCAAGGATCACTACGCTCATAGCATTATTCAACATACGCGTCCTGACTGTGATTTGAGAACGAATTTAAACCGCTTCACCTTGAAAAAACTACATTTTTTTCATCGTGAAATGGACAGAGGATAAATTGTGCAATAAAGGATTATCCCTACTGACGAAAACACCATTTTCGACCATTGGCGCGCCTTTTGTCTGCATAAAAGTAAGGTAGCACCTTCATTTAAGTGTCTACATGATGTTTTTGCTCTTATTTCGATCAATGAATAAACGAGAAAACCAGCAAAGAATTTCGCTGGTTTATATAAAAAGTGTTAATCGCGGAACATGAATGACCACAGCACAAATCCTGCTGTACTACTATCCAGATGAAAATATGCGCGGCGCACGCAATAAAAAAGCCAGCCTGTTTCCAGACTGGCTTTCGTGCTTTTCAAGCCGGTGTTACATCGCTTTTTTGGTCAACTCGATAACGCGCAGCTGCGCGATCGCTTTGGCCAGTTCCGCAGACGCCTGAGCGTAATCTACGTCGCCGTGAGAGCTGCTAATGTGCTCTTCAGCCTTACGTTTCGCTTCCATGGCTCGCGCTTCGTCGAGATCCTGGCCGCGAATTGCGGTGTCGGCCAGAACGGTCACGTTGCCAGGCTGCACTTCAAGAATGCCGCCAGACAGATAGATAAACTCTTCGTGACCGTGCTGTTTCACGATGCGAATCATACCAGGCTTAATGGCGGTGAGCAGCGGTGCGTGCCCTGGGTAGATCCCCAGTTCACCTTCGCTACCCGTTACCTGGATTTTCTCGACCAGACCAGAGAACATTTGTTGCTCTGCGCTGACGACGTCCAGGTGGTAAGTCATTGCCATATCACCCTCCGATTAAGGCGTTAAAGTTTTTTGGCTTTTTCCACTGCTTCTTCGATGGAACCGACCATGTAGAACGCCTGCTCCGGCAGGTGATCGTATTCGCCTTCCATGATGCCTTTAAAGCCACGGATGGTGTCTTTCAGGGAGACGTATTTACCCGGAGAACCGGTGAATACTTCTGCCACGAAGAACGGCTGGGACAGGAAACGCTGGATCTTACGAGCGCGCGCTACCACCAGTTTGTCTTCTTCCGACAGTTCATCCATACCCAGGATGGCGATGATGTCTTTCAGTTCCTGATAACGTTGCAGGATGGACTGAACGCCACGAGCGGTGTCGTAGTGTTCCTGACCAACCACCAGCGGATCCAGCTGACGGCTGGTGGAGTCCAGCGGGTCAACTGCCGGGTAGATACCCAGAGACGCGATCTGACGGCTCAGTACCACGGTTGCGTCAAGGTGCGCAAAGGTGGTTGCCGGAGACGGGTCAGTCAAGTCATCCGCAGGTACGTATACCGCCTGTACGGAGGTGATAGAACCGGTTTTGGTGGAGGTGATACGTTCCTGCAGAACGCCCATCTCTTCCGCCAGGGTCGGCTGATAACCTACCGCTGAAGGCATACGACCCAGCAGTGCGGATACTTCAGTACCGGCCAGGGTGTAACGATAGATGTTGTCAACGAACAGCAGTACGTCACGACCTTCGTCACGGAATTTCTCAGCCATGGTCAGACCGGTCAGAGCAACGCGCAGACGGTTTCCCGGCGGCTCGTTCATCTGGCCATACACCAGGGATACTTTGTCGATAACGTTGGAGTCGGTCATTTCGTGGTAGAAGTCGTTACCCTCACGAGTACGTTCACCTACGCCCGCAAACACAGAGTAACCGGAGTGCTCGATCGCGATGTTACGAATGAGCTCCATCATGTTTACGGTTTTACCTACACCCGCACCACCGAACAGACCAACTTTACCGCCCTTCGCGAACGGACACATCAGGTCGATAACTTTGATACCGGTTTCCAGCAGTTCCTGAGAGTTTGACAGCTCTTCGTAGGAAGGTGCTGCGCGGTGAATCGCCCAACGCTCTTCTTCACCGATCTCGCCTTTCATGTCGACCGGTTCACCCAGTACGTTCATGATACGACCCAGAGTCGCTTTACCTACCGGGACTTCGATCGGGTGTTCGAGGTCTTTTACATCCAGACCGCGACGCAGACCGTCGGAAGAACCCATTGCGATGGTACGCACGATACCGCCGCCGAGCTGCTGCTGAACTTCCAGCACCAGACGCTCATTACCATTTTGCACCTCAAGAGCATCGTACACGCGCGGTACGGCATCCTGAGGGAATTCGACGTCAACTACGGCGCCGATTACCTGGACAATCTTTCCAGTAGCCATCTTAAATCCTCTACGAAATAACCTGTTTAAACCGCGGCGGCCCCCGAGACGATCTCGGTGAGTTCCTGAGTAATGCTGGCCTGACGAGCTTTGTTGTATACCAACTGCAGCTCTTTAATCAGGCTGCCGCCATTGTCGGTCGCGGCTTTCATCGCCACCATACGGGCGGCCTGCTCGCTGGCCAGGTTTTCAACCACGCCCTGATAAACCTGAGATTCGACATAACGACGCAGCAGGGTATCCAGCAACGCCTTCGGATCGGGTTCGTACAGGTAATCCCAGGATTTATGTTTCAGATCATCATCATCTGACGCCGGTAATGGCAGCAGCTGGCTGATGGTCGGAACCTGAGACATGGTGTTAATAAATTTGTTGCTGACAATGTAAAGCTTGTCCAGACGGCCTTCGTCGTAGGCCTGCAACATCACTTTTACCGGACCGATCAGTTCGGACAGGGAAGGGTTATCCCCCATGCCGGTGACCTGGGCAACAACATTGCCGCCCACGGAGTTGAAGAACGAAACACCTTTCGAGCCGATCATTGCGAGGTCGCATTGAACGCCTTTGTCGGTCCAGGTCTTCATTTCCGCCAGCAGTTTTTTGAACAGGTTAATGTTCAAACCACCGCACAAACCACGGTCGGTCGACACCACCAGGTAGCCCACGCGTTTAACGTCGCGGTCTTCCAGGTATGGGTGCTTATATTCCAGATTACCGTGTGCAAGGTGACCAATCACTTTGCGCATGGTTTCTGCATAAGGACGGCTGGCCGCCATGCGATCCTGCGATTTACGCATTTTGGAAGCGGCGACCATCTCCATCGCTTTAGTGATCTTTTGCGTGTTCTGGACGCTTGCGATCTTACTACGTATCTCTTTTGCGCCGGCCATGAGCTTCTCCTCAATGCCTTGCGGCCTGCCCTAAGGCAAGCCGCCAGACGTTACCAGGATTGGGTTGCTTTGAAGGAATCGAGGATGCCTTTCAGCTTGCCTTCGATTTCGTCGTTGTAGCCACCGGTCTGGTTGATCTCTTGCATCAACGGAGCGTGATCACGGTCGACGTAAGCCAGCAGCGCGGCTTCGAAGCTGCCGATTTTCGACAGTTCAACATCCGCCAGGTAACCACGTTCTGCTGCGAACAGAACCAGAGACTGCTGCGCAACGGACATCGGCGCATACTGTTTCTGTTTCAGCAGTTCGGTCACTTTCTGACCGTGGTCAAGCTGCTTACGGGTTGCATCGTCAAGGTCGGATGCAAACTGAGAGAACGCTGCCAGTTCACGATACTGTGCCAGAGCGGTACGGATACCACCGGACAGTTTTTTCATGATCTTGGTCTGTGCTGCACCACCAACACGGGATACGGAAATACCCGGGTTAACCGCAGGACGAATACCGGCGTTGAACAGGTTGGTTTCCAGGAAGATCTGACCATCAGTAATGGAGATTACGTTGGTCGGAACGAACGCAGAAACGTCACCTGCCTGAGTTTCGATAATCGGCAGCGCGGTCAGAGAACCGGTTTTCCCTTTCACTTCACCTTTGGTGAAGGCTTCAACGTATTCGGCGTTAACACGCGCAGCACGCTCCAGCAGACGAGAGTGGAGGTAGAATACGTCGCCCGGGAATGCTTCACGTCCAGGCGGACGACGGAGCAGCAGGGAGATCTGACGGTAAGCAACAGCCTGTTTAGACAGGTCATCGTAAATGATCAGCGCATCTTCGCCACGGTCACGGAAGTATTCGCCCATTGCGCAACCGGCATACGGTGCCAGGTATTGCAGTGCTGCGGATTCAGACGCGGTTGCTACCACAACGATAGTGTTAGCCAGTGCGCCGTGCTCTTCCAGTTTACGTACCACGTTAGAAATGGTGGACGCTTTCTGACCGATAGCGACATAGATACATTTGATACCGGAATCGCGCTGGTTGATGATGGCATCGATAGCCAGTGCGGTTTTACCGGTTTGACGGTCACCGATGATCAATTCACGCTGACCACGACCGATTGGGATCATGGAGTCAACGGCTTTATAACCGGTCTGTACCGGCTGATCTACGGACTGACGTTCGATAACGCCCGGAGCGATTGCTTCTACAGCAGAGAAGCCGTCGTGATCCAGCGGACCTTTACCGTCGATTGGCGCACCCAGAGTGTTAACCACACGCCCCAGCAGGCCACGGCCAACCGGAACTTCCAGGATACGACCAGTACACTTAACTTTCATGCCTTCGGCAAGGTCAGCGTACGGACCCATAACTACCGCACCTACAGAGTCGCGCTCGAGGTTCAGTGCGATAGCGTAACGGTTACCCGGCAGGGAGATCATTTCACCCTGCATACAATCGGCCAGGCCGTGGATGCGGATAACACCGTCACTTACAGAAACAATAGTACCTTCGTTGTGAGCTTCACTCACAACATTGAACTGAGCAATGCGCTGCTTGATCAGTTCGCTGATTTCGGTGGAATTCAGTTGCATGCTCCAGTCCCCTTAAGACTGCAAGACGTCTGCAAGGCGCTCAAGACGACCGCGTACGCTGCCATCAATGACCATATCACCCGCTCGGATGATAACGCCTGCCATTACAGACTTATCGATTTTGCAATTCAGCTTAACTTTGCGTGACAGACGTTTTTCCATCGCAGCAGAAATTTTCGCGAGCTGTTGTTCACTCAATGCAGCAGCGGAAATGACGTCTACCTCAGCGGTAGCCTCACTCACGGCACGCAGATGAATAAACTGCTCCAGAACATCCGGGAGCGCGTTAAGACGACCATTTTCAGCCATTACCCGAATCAGGTTCTGACCATTTTCGTCCAGTTGCTCACCACAAACTGCGATAAACGACTCGGCGAGCGTTTCTGGCGCTAGCGCGCCAGAGAGAAGCTCTGCCATCTGTTCGTTTTTGGTTACCTCGGCGGCAAACGCCAGCATGTCCTGCCAGCGTTCTACACTTTGGTGTTCGACGGCAAAGTCAAAAGCTGCTTTGGCGTAGGGGCGAGCTACCGTAATAAATTCAGACATCAGCCCCTCCCTCCTTACAGTTCAGCGACAAGTTTATCCACGATGTCGCTGTTAGCAGCTTCATCCACGGAACGTTCGATGATCTTCTCGGCGCCAGCAACAGCCAGGATAGCAACTTGCTTACGCAGCTCTTCACGGGCACGTTTACGCTCGGCTTCAATTTCCGCCTGCGCCTGAGCCACGATTTTAGTACGTTCCTGTTCTGCCTCAGCTTTCGCTTCGTCCAGAATCTGCGAGCGGCGTTTGTTCGCCTGCTCGATGATTACCTGGGCTTCCGCTTTCGCTTTTTTCAGCTGGTCGGTCGCGCTGGCCTTTGCAAGGTCAAGGTCCTTATGTGCTCGTTCTGCGGAAGCAAGGCCGTCAGCAATTTCTTTTTGACGTTTTTCGATGGCAGCCATTAATGGCGGCCATACGTACTTCATGCAGAACAGAACGAACAGGACAAACGCGATGGCCTGGCCGAGGATTGTTGCGTTAAGATTCACAGCACAATGCCTCTATTTAGTTAACGTTCTGATATTGCTCTTTAAATAAAAGCAACGCTTACTACGCGACAGCGAACATCACGTACAGACCCAGACCTACAGCGATCATCGGGATAGCATCCACCAGACCCATAACGATAAAGAACTGAGTACGCAGCAGAGGAATCAGATCAGGTTGACGCGCTGCGCCTTCCAGGAATTTACCCCCGAGGATGCCGATACCGATCGCAGCACCGATTGCCGCCAGACCCATCATCACAGCGGCAGCCATGTACAGCAGATCCATATTCAGGTTTTCCATGACAGTCTCCAGTTTGTTTCAGTTAAAACGTAGTAGTGTTGGTAAATTAATGTTCTTCAGACGCCATCGACAGATAGACGATCGTCAGAACCATGAAGATGAAGGCTTGCAGCGTAATGATCAGGATGTGGAAAATGGCCCACGGCACATTCAGGATCCACTGTGACCACCACGGCAACAGACCAGCAATCAGAATGAAAATCAGCTCACCTGCGTACATGTTACCGAACAGTCGCAAACCGAGTGAAACTGGTTTGGACAGCAGGCTTACCCCTTCAAGGATTAAGTTGACAGGGATGAACGCCCAGTGATTGAACGGCTGCAGCGTCAACTCTTTCGTGAAGCCGCCGATGCCTTTCATTTTGATGCTGTAGAACAGAATCAGGATAAATACGCCCAGTGCCATCGACAGCGTCACGTTCACGTCAGCAGACGGAACCACACGCAGTGCCGGCAAACCGATCCAGTGTTCTGCGATATACGGCAGCAGATCGATAGGCAGTAAGTCCATCAGGTTCATCAGGAATACCCAAACGAAGATCGTCAGGGCCAGCGGTGCAATCAGCTTGCTTTTGCCATGGTACATGTCTTTCACGCTACCATTAACAAAGCCGATTACCAGCTCAATCGCGGTCTGAAACTTACCTGGTACGCCGCTGGTCGCCTTTTTGGCTACGCTACGGAACATAAGCAGGAACAACAGACCCAGCACCACCGAGAAGAACATGGAGTCAATATTGATTGTCCAGAAGGTGGCTGGGGGGTTTTGTGGATCCACCAGCGAGAATGTACGCAGGTCCAGCTGAAGGTTATTCAGGTGGTGTCCTATGTAATCCTGCGGCGTCATATTTTCTGAAGCCATGATGCCTTTTACCCTTTGTTGTTAATTACAGCCGGTGCCAGTATCTGAACCACCAGCACCAAAACCCACGTAACGATCAGCGGCAAGAATACCGCCTTTAAAACCGCCAACGCCACCACCAGTAACACCAACATCGCCAGAACTTTGAAAGCTTCGCCAAATGCGAATGTCCAGGCCACCCGGCCTTTCGCTGGTGTATGCGCCTGGTGACGCCAGGCAAATATCATAAACAAAACGTTAGGCAGAAAGACTGCCAGGCCCCCGCTTAATGCAGAGACGCCCCAGAAGGGGTCTTTGAGGCTGAACAGCAATCCACTTGCTATCACCGCCAGTAACTGAACGAGCAGAAGCTTCCGAGCAACGTTTCGACTCAAGAGCGACACAGACATCACGTTTTTCACTCCTGCTCCCTTCGAGGTATGCCGCGTGTCGTATAAAACTTTCTTTAAGGCTTAGAGTCAAGCATCAAAAAGCGGTCAAATTATACGGTGCGCCCCCGTGATTTCAAACAATAAGTAGCCAAAAGGTGAATAAATGTTTAAATATTTTTCCAGTGCATACAATTGCGACTTTTCTGCTAACCATGCCAGATCATGAAAAACTGTAAATAACGCGTAAACACTGGTGGTAAAGAGTGCTTCAGATCACAGATTGAGCATGTTCGCGCACAGCATATTTATTTACTTGGCAAATGATGCCATTGCAAGTTTCTGATATTTCAGTCTAAAAACAGATACTGTTTTCATAAATGGCATTTACATAACAAAAACCAGGCATTGACATTCTTAATAATATTTTAACAGCGAATTATGGTTCTTAGCGCCGATTTTTAGCAGACTGATATTTTCACCGATGACTTATTTCCTGCTTACCCAAAAAAGCCACGTTAGTTCATTGATGCAAAATGGTAAACGTGGCGTTAAATGTAACCAGTTATATCAGTAGAAAACCTGGTTGTTGTTAACAGTCAAACCGATAAATTTTTTATGATTTTTTTGATAAAAATTAAATTTTATTTGCTTTAATCACAACCAAATGGCGTTCGCCATCCAGAGCCGGAACCTGAAGTTTAACCACTGATTCAACCTGATATTCTGCAGGCAATAGGGCTATTTCATCTTCCGGCATTTGTCCTTTCAGCGCATAGAAGCGGCCTTGCTCACCTGGAAGATGGTGGCACCAGCTCACCATATCGTTCAGAGAGGCAAAAGCACGGCTAATTACACCATCAAACGGTGGCTCTGACGGAAACTCTTCTACCCTACTCTGTACCGGCTCAATGTTCTCAAGTTTCAATTCATGTTGAACCTGACGCAGGAAACGCACGCGTTTACCGAGGCTATCCAGTAGTGTGAAGTGGGCGTCAGGGCGTACGATAGAGAGAGGAATGCCGGGCAGACCCGGGCCTGTGCCGACATCAATAAAACGTTCACCTTGCAGATAAGGTGCAACGACAATGCTGTCGAGAATATGGCGTACCAGCATCTCATTAGGATCGCGTACCGAAGTCAGGTTGTACGCTTTGTTCCATTTGTGCAGCATATTTACGTAGGCAATGAGCTGATTTTTCTGGTGATCGGTAAGCGAAATTCCTGCGTCTTTCAGCAGTGAGGAGAGTTTGTTGAGCACGGTGATTACCTGTTCTTGATGCGTTGCCTGGTAAGCGGGTGCTTACCAGGCATTTTTAATGCGTTATGCGCTACGACGCAGCATACCCTGTTTTTTCAGCCATACCAGCAGAATGGAGATAGCCGCAGGCGTGACGCCAGAAATACGCGAAGCCTGGCCGATAGAGGCCGGTTTGTGATCGTTGAGTTTAGCGATCACTTCGTTAGACAGACCAGATACCTGGCGGTAATCCAGCGTCGCTGGCAGCAGGGTATTCTCGTTACGCAGCTGCTTTTCGATCTCATCCTGCTGACGCGCAATATAACCTTCGTATTTAACCTGAATCTCAACCTGTTCTGCCGCCTGTTCGTCTGTCAACGCAGGAGCAAACGGCGTCAGTGTAGTTAATTTGTCATAGGTCATTTCCGGACGACGCAGCAGATCTTCACCACTGGCTTCACGGGAAAGCGGTGCCGTCAGGTGAGCATTCACTTCGACTGCAGCTTCCGCAGACGGCGTTACCCAGGTCGATTTCAGACGCTGACGCTCACGCTCGATGTTCTCAAGCTTCTCGTTAAAGCGCGCCCAACGTTCATCATCAACCAGCCCCAGCTCACGACCAATTTCAGTCAGACGCAGGTCTGCGTTATCTTCACGCAGCATCAGTCGATATTCTGCGCGCGAGGTAAACATACGGTACGGTTCTTTGGTTCCTAAAGTACACAGGTCATCGACCAGTACGCCAAGGTAAGCCTGGGATCGCGCTGGCGCCCAGCCTTCTTTGTCAGCAGACAGGCGAGCGGCGTTAAGGCCGGCCAGCAAACCTTGCGCTGCAGCTTCTTCGTAACCGGTAGTGCCGTTAATCTGACCAGCAAAGAACAGCCCCTGAATAAACTTGCTTTCCAGCGTCGGTTTCAGGTCGCGCGGATCGAAAAAGTCATACTCAATGGCATAACCCGGACGCACGATTTTCGCGTTTTCCATCCCCTGCATGGAGCGGACGATTTGCATCTGCACATCGAACGGCAGGCTGGTGGAGATGCCGTTCGGATAAATTTCGTTCGAGGTTAGCCCTTCCGGCTCAAGGAAGATCTGATGCTGATTTCTGTCAGCGAAGCGCATGACCTTGTCTTCGATCGACGGACAGTAGCGTGGGCCGACACCTTCGATCACTCCGGCATACATCGGACTACGATCGAGGTTACTGCGGATCACGTCATGCGTTTTCTCGTTTGTATGGGTGATATAGCACGGCACCTGCTGTGGATGCTGCGCTGCGTTGCCCATAAACGAGAACACCGGCATTGGGTTATCGCCATGCTGTTGCGCCAGCACACTGAAATCGATGGTGCGCGCATCAATACGCGGCGGCGTACCGGTTTTCAGACGACCAACGCGCAGTGGAAGTTCGCGCAAACGGCGTGAGAGCGGAATGGAAGGCGGATCTCCAGCACGACCACCGCTGTAATTATCCAGGCCGATATGAATCTTACCGTCAAGAAAAGTGCCGACAGTAAGCACGACTGCTTTAGCACGGAATTTCAGCCCCATTTGGGTGACAGCACCGACCACACGATCGTTTTCGACAATAAGATCCTCAACCGCCTGCTGGAAGATCATCAGGTTCGGTTGATTCTCAAGTGCAGTGCGTACCGCCTGACGGTAGAGCACACGATCCGCCTGTGCTCGGGTTGCCCGAACCGCCGGCCCTTTGCTGGCGTTTAGTATCCTAAACTGAATACCTGCCTGGTCGATCGCTTTTGCCATCAGACCGCCGAGTGCATCCACTTCTTTTACCAGATGTCCCTTCCCAATACCGCCGATTGCCGGGTTGCAGCTCATCTGCCCCAGGGTGTCGATATTGTGTGTCAAAAGCAGAGTCTGTTGACCCATACGCGCCGCAGCCATCGCGGCCTCGGTGCCTGCATGACCCCCGCCAATGATGATGACGTCAAAAGGATCCGGATAAAACATGGTTATTGCCTCGCATAACGCGGTATGAAAATGGATTGAAGCCCGGGCCGTGGATTCTACTCAACTTTGACGGCTTGAGAAAGACCTGGGATCCTGGGTATTAAAAAGAAGATCTTTTTATTTAGAGATCTGTTCTATTGTGATCTCTTATTAGGATCGTCCTTGTCTGTGGATAACGCAGATCTATCTTTTAGGATCAACAACCTGCTGAGGATCATTAGCTGTGAATGATCGGTGATCCTGCTCCGTATAAGCTGGGATCAGAATGAGGGGTTATACACAACTCAAAAACTGAACAACAGTTGTTCTTTGGATAACTACCGGTTGATCCAAGCTTCCTGACAGAGTTATCCACAGTAGATCGCACGATCTGTATACTTATTTGAGTAAATTAATCCAGGATCCCAGCCATTCTTCTGCCGGATCTTCCGGAATGTCGTGATCAAGGATGTTGATCTTCAGTGTTTCGCCCATCTGTTTCGCACCGGAATTTTTGAGTTCTGCCTCGAGTTTATCGATCGCGCCACAAAAAGTGTCGTATTCACGACTACCAATACCGATTGCGCCAAAGCGTACCGCAGAAAGATCGGGTTTTTGTTCCTGCAATGCTTCATAGAAAGGAGAAAGGTTGTCCGGAATGTCTCCGGCGCCGTGGGTAGAACTGATAACCAGCCAGATCCCAGAGGCAGATAAATCGTCTAACAACGGACCGTGCAGCGTTTCGGTGGTAAAACCCGCCTCTTCCAGCTTTTCAGCCAGGTGTTCTGCTACATATTCGGCACCGCCGAGGGTGCTGCCGCTGATAAGAGTGATATCTGCCATAAACCGCCACCTTTATTAAGAGTGGCGTATTGTACGCTGTGAACGCGCTGGGATCTACCTGTGGAAAAGTATGGGATTAAAAAAGCCGATCATGGCTTGATAGTACGCATGATCGGGTTCTGCAGGACGATCAGTGTTTCAGTGGACTGAATTTCATCAATTGTTTGGATCTTGTTGATAAGTACATGCTGGAGGGCATCGATCGAGCGGCACATCACCTTAATAAAGATGCTGTAGTGGCCGGTGGTGTAGTAGGCTTCGGTGACTTCGTCGAGGCTTTCCAGTTTTGCCAGAGCGGAAGGATAGTCTTTGGCACTCTTCAATATAATGCCAATAAAGCAACCTACGTCATAACCGAGCTGTTTCGGGCTGACGTCGATACGTGCCCCAGTGATGATCCCCGCCTGCTTCATTTTCTCTACACGAACGTGAATCGTCCCCGGGCTGACGCCAAATTGTTTCGCCAGTTCAGCGTAAGCGGTGCGCGCATTGCCCATTAATGCTTCCAGGATGCCACGGTCCAGATTGTCGATTAGATAATTTTCCATAGGATTTTCTTATTCATATTGATGATTCATTCTATTTTAGTCTTCTTTTTTAATGAATCAAAAGTGAGTAAGGCTTTTTATTGAATGATTATTGCATGTGTGCTGGTTTTTGTTGCTTAATCATAAGCAACAGGACGCAGGAGTATAAAAAATGAAAACCGCTTACATTGCCAAACAACGTCAAATTAGCTTCGTGAAATCTCACTTTTCTCGTCAACTGGAAGAACGCTTAGGACTGATCGAAGTCCAGGCGCCAATCCTTAGTCGTGTGGGGGATGGCACGCAGGATAACTTGTCGGGCTGTGAAAAAGCGGTGCAGGTAAAAGTGAAAGCTCTGCCTGATGCCCAGTTCGAAGTGGTTCATTCACTGGCGAAGTGGAAACGTCAGACGTTAGGGCAACACGACTTCAGCGTGGGCGAAGGGCTGTACACGCACATGAAAGCCCTTCGCCCCGATGAAGACCGCCTTTCCCCGCTGCACTCGGTTTATGTTGACCAGTGGGACTGGGAACGCGTAATGGGCGACGGCGAGCGTCAATTCTCGACTCTGAAAAGTACCGTAGAGGCGATCTGGGCGGGAATTAAAGCAACCGAAGCTGCTGTTAGCGAAGAGTTTGGCCTGGCACCGTTCCTGCCGGATCAGATCCACTTCGTACATAGTCAGGAATTACTGTCTCGTTATCCGGATCTCGATGCTAAAGGGCGTGAGCGGGCGATTGCGAAAGATCTTGGCGCGGTATTCCTCGTCGGGATTGGCGGCAAGCTGAGTGATGGTCATCGCCACGACGTGCGTGCACCGGATTATGATGACTGGAGCACTCCGTCAGAACTGGGCCATGCAGGTCTGAACGGCGATATTCTGGTGTGGAACCCGGTGCTGGAAGATGCGTTTGAACTCTCTTCTATGGGGATCCGCGTGGATGCCGATACGCTGAAGCACCAACTGGCGCTAACCGGTGACGAAGATCGCCTGCAACTGGAATGGCATCAGGCGCTGCTGCGCGGTGAAATGCCGCAGACTATCGGCGGCGGTATCGGTCAGTCTCGTTTGACCATGCTACTGCTGCAACTGCCGCATATCGGCCAGGTTCAGTGTGGCGTTTGGCCTGCGGCAGTTCGTGAGAGCGTCCCTTCTCTGCTGTAATAATTTATCGCCGCCAGCGTCTGAGCAGGCGGCTTCGCATCCCGGTATCAAAGCGCCAGATATGATCGAAAATGCGCATGATGCCGGGTTTGCCGTGTGCCGACATCGCCACGGCATGAAAGCGATGCTGATGTACCCGCTGCAACTCTTTCACTTTACTCGTCACGTCGTCAGGCAACCGCTGGGCGATAAAATCAGAAATCACCACCGCATCGGCGTCAAACCATTCCCGGCTTTGCAAGCGTTCCATAATGGCGCGAAAACAACTGGCAAGATCGGTGCCTCCACGAAACTGCTGACTTAAAAAGCGAATCGCTTGTTCGATGCCTTGTGAGCCTGAAAGTTCATAACGGACGATCTCGGTGGAAAATAACATAATAAAGCAGCGCCGGTTTTCAGCGAGGGCAATGCGCATTAATGCCAGGCAGAACGCTTTCGCACACTGTTCATTAAAGCCGCCCATTGAGCCGGAAGTATCCACGCAGACAATAAACGGTCCGCGCGGCTGTTCGTCGTAATCTTTATGTACCACCGGGCGTTCGCTAACTTTTTCACGCCACGACTCACCGTGCAGGCGATAGGTGAGTAACTGCTTTTCCACCAGTCGACGGTAAAATTCATACTCCAGTTCAGTTATCCCAAGCGTCGCCAGTTCCGGCGGTAGAAGGCGTAAAATATCATCGCTTTGTTGCAGACCATCAACCTGCTCAGGAACGGTCGCCGGTTCGCGCACCATGGTGCGGAAGGTTTCCATCTGCGCATCGTTGCGGGGTATTGATTTGGCTTCCCGCGAACGCCCCAGCTGTTCCGCCAGGCGCTTCAGTTCCGGCTGTTCGTTAAGAAATTCACCATATTTTACAATCAACTGATAGTCGCCGCGTTTAAGCTGACCGGCGCTCATATCCCACAGACGACCGGCTGCGGTGTTGTTTTCTGCCAGAATCGGTTCAAGCTGCCCACTTAGCGTCATGCGTTCCTGAACTTCACTCAACAGTTGTTCGCGTTCTTCTTCTAATAACTGTTGATTTAACGTCGTCGCTTGCACGATCAGACTTAAGCGCCAACGCTGGAGAAAAAGCGTGTGTAATGCCGGAGTGATTGTGCCGTTGGCATCAACCAACTGCTGGGCTTGTTCGGCCCACGGGGAATTCAGTCGATGCAGTAAGTCCAGTATCTGCGGTAGCTGCACAATAAATTGCGGCGTAGAAAGAAGCTGGCTTTGCTGATAGCACATGACCTCTTCCGTGAGCTCCTGCGGGACTCGGGCATCTTTCAACCGACTGCGTAGCGCCTCGCGCCAGCGGGGAATATCATCAGTGATTGCCGCCTTCAGTCGTGGGAATTTTTCAAAGAAGACCGCCAACTGCGGCGAGGCCAACAGAGCGATGATCATCTCTTCGATCAATCCCTCTTCGCTGACGGCCAGCATCACATTGAGCGTATCCAGTGTTAGCATTGTTGCGCCTGGCGAATCTGGGTGCCGACATCCTGTAGGCTGGCTTCAATGCGACCTAACCAGTCGCTATGGATAAACAGACATTTTTGCTGTTCGCTGAATAAGGCGTGTTGCTTGCGCCTGTCGCTTTCAAGATCTTCTAGTTGTTGTTTTATTTCGCTGGGTAGCCCCTCTGCCGATGCGCCGGGCAGCGCCAGAGTCGCCTCCTGCAAACTCACATCGCGCACCACCAGATGTTGGGCGCTATCAACTTCCATATTTAGCTTCTGGGCAAAACCGATACCATTTAATTTGCCGCGAATCTCGCCGCCTTTGTTCAGCCACAGTTCCAGCGCGCTACGCTCAAAAGCGATATGAACAACTTCCATATCATGCAATTTTAATGGTTTTTGCAGCAACAGGGTCAGCGTGGAAGCTGTAACGTCGGCTGGAAGTTGATACTGCGGGCGACGGCTGAACATGCCACCCTGACGAATCACCGTAAAGGCTGTTTTATCGCTTTGTTGTTGCTGGAGTTGCAGGCGACGCTGCACAATTGCGCTCAGTCGAGTCAGCATTTCCTGTTGCTGCCATGCATGACTGGTCATCAATACGTCAATTTGTTGTTGAATTAAATTCAGACTTTGGGCGTCATACCACAGGCAATCTTTCAGCAAGATGAGATCAATCGGGGCAACCGCGCTGCGACCGCTAAAAAAGGCGCTGGCCTGCAATAAGCGGATCGCTTTTTTCCAGCGACGGTCGGAGACATAAGGCGCATCCGGTAATTTATCCAGTTGCTGACGCAGCATAAAAATCAGCTCAAATACATGATCGGGCAGCGTAATTTCACCAATCTCTTTCTGCCAGCGTTCGTATTCTTCATCCGTGACCTGCAAGGATGGCGGAACGGGATTGTCGTTTTCATCCTGTTGGCTGGTCAGCATGGAGCGAAAATTCGTTTTATCCTGCACTTTATCTAACCACAGACGAATCAGCATACGGTCATATAACGCTTCCAGGCTGCTGTCTGCTTCTGGCAGTTCGTTGGATGCTGCCACCAGCAGACGCATAGGGATTTTTTCAACATGTGCGCCGTTGCGGAAGTGGCGTTCATTAATAGCGGTTAGTAGGGTATTAAGAATCGCTGGCCCGGCTTTCCAGATCTCATCAAGAAAGACGATTTCCGCTTCCGGCAGGTAGCCGCTGGTTAAACGCTCATAGCGGCCTTCATCTTTTAACGCCTGAATAGAAAGGGGGCCAAAAACTTCTTCCGGTGTGGAGAAGCGGGTCATCAGATATTCAAACGCGCGCGCATTCTGGAAGGCGAATTTTAAGCGCCGGGCGATTAAACTTTTAGCAATACCTGGCGGGCCAAGCAGGAATACGCTTTCACCACTTAATGCCGCTAACAAACACAGGCGGATGGCGTGGCTACGTTCATAAAGCCCTTTTTCCAGCGAACTGCTTAGACGGGAAATTCTTTCCGCTAATAAATGAGGGTGAGCCATAATGAAGTGGCGTCCTTTCGTCAAAAGTTCTGCGTAAACTGCGAGTATAGACGTTTCTTGCTGGTGGCAAAAATAGTCTCAAAGGAGGGCTATTTTTCTTTGAGCCAGGTTAATGTGGCCGCATTTAGGAGTACGATTTTGCCGTTAATCGTGCATACTGTGCGCTTTTTTGTGGGCCAAGGGACTACGCACACATTTCATATTTCAACGAAAGACTAGTCTATGAGCACTGATAATAAGCAATCGTTGCCCGCGATAACCCTCGCGGCGATTGGAGTTGTCTACGGCGATATTGGTACCAGCCCGTTATATACACTTCGTGAATGTTTGTCCGGCCAGTTTGGTTTTGGCGTTGAACGCGATGCCGTGTTTGGTTTTTTATCGCTGATCTTCTGGCTGCTAATCTTTGTGGTTTCCATAAAATATCTCACCTTCGTCATGCGTGCAGATAACGCTGGTGAAGGGGGGATCCTGACGTTGATGTCGCTTGCCGGGCGCAATACGTCGGCGCGAACGACGTCAATGCTGGTGATTATGGGGCTAATCGGCGGCAGTTTCTTCTATGGTGAAGTTGTCATAACGCCTGCCATTTCGGTGATGTCCGCTATAGAAGGTCTGGAAATCGTCGCTCCGCAGCTGGACACCTGGATAGTTCCCCTCTCAATCATCGTTCTCACTTTACTGTTTATGATTCAAAAACATGGCACTGCTATGGTCGGTAAGCTTTTTGCGCCTATCATGCTGACCTGGTTTTTGATTCTGGCAGGGCTGGGGTTACGTAGCATTATTGCCAACCCGGAAGTGTTACATGCGCTGAATCCGATGTGGGCGGTGCATTTCTTCCTTGAATATAAAACCGTTTCCTTTATTGCGTTAGGCGCGGTGGTACTGTCGATTACCGGTGTCGAGGCGCTGTATGCTGATATGGGGCACTTTGGTAAGTTCCCTATTCGCCTGGCGTGGTTCACCGTCGTATTGCCGTCTTTGACCCTTAACTACTTTGGGCAGGGGGCGCTGCTGTTAAAACACCCGGAAGCGATTAAGAACCCGTTCTTCCTGTTGGCGCCGGACTGGGCACTGATCCCGCTGCTGATCATCGCCGCACTGGCAACGGTGATTGCCTCGCAGGCGGTTATCTCTGGCGTCTTCTCATTGACGCGTCAGGCGGTACGTCTGGGATATTTGTCGCCGATGCGCATTATTCACACCTCCGAAATGGAGTCAGGGCAAATCTATATTCCGTTTGTGAACTGGATGCTCTATGTCGCGGTCGTGATTGTGATTGTCAGCTTTGAGCACTCCAGCAACCTGGCGGCGGCGTACGGGATTGCGGTGACCGGAACGATGGTACTGACTTCTATTCTTTCAACTACCGTGGCGCGTCAGAACTGGCACTGGAATAAGTATTTTGTTGCGCTGATCCTGATTGCTTTCCTGTGTGTCGATATCCCTCTGTTTACCGCTAACCTCGATAAACTGCTTTCCGGTGGCTGGTTGCCTCTGAGCCTCGGCACGGTGATGTTTATCGTGATGACCACCTGGAAGAGCGAGCGTTTCCGCCTGCTGCGTCGGATGCACGAACATGGTAACTCTCTGGAAGCGATGATTGCTTCACTGGAGAAATCACCGCCTGTTCGCGTTCCCGGAACCGCTGTGTATATGTCGCGTGCAATTAATGTCATTCCCTTTGCGCTGATGCATAACCTTAAACATAACAAGGTGTTGCATGAGCGGGTTATTCTGTTAACTCTGCGTACTGAAGACGCTCCATATGTCCATAACGTCCGTCGGGTACAGATTGAACAATTGTCGCCCACTTTCTGGCGCGTGGTGGCAAGTTATGGTTGGCGAGAAACGCCAAACGTGGAAGAAGTTTTCCACCGCTGCGGTCTGGAAGGATTAAGTTGCCGGATGATGGAAACCTCCTTCTTTATGTCGCATGAGTCGTTGATCCTCGGCAAACGCCCGTGGTATTTGCGTCTGCGCGGCAAGCTGTACTTGCTGTTGCAACGTAATGCGCTGCGTGCACCGGATCAATTTGAAATCCCACCAAACAGGGTTATCGAACTGGGTACTCAGGTCGAAATCTAACGCCAGACGCCTCCTTTCTCCATAAGGGGGCGTTTTTTTCATGGTTACTCACGATGTAAAACGTTTCGATGTTGATCACATTTCCGTAACGTCGTGATGGTTTTCCTTAATCAGTCGGGATTAAACTGTGGGTCAGCGAAACGTTTCGCTGATGGAGAAAAAAATGAAAAAAGGCGCCGTTCTTAATTCTGATATTTCGTCGGTGATCTCCCGCCTGGGGCATACCGATACGCTGGTGGTGTGTGATGCTGGTTTACCCATCCCTAAAACGACAACGCGTATCGATATGGCATTAACCCAGGGTGTACCTTCTTTTATGCAGGTGCTGGGCGTCGTCACAAGTGAAATGCAGGTCGAGGCAGCCATTATCGCGGAAGAGATCAAACAACATAATCCGCAACTCCACGAAACGTTGCTCACTCACCTTGAGCAGCTGCAAAAACACCAGGGAAACACCATTGAAATTCGTTACACCACGCATGAACAATTCAAACAACAAACCGCAGAAAGTCAGGCGGTAATTCGCAGCGGAGAATGTTCTCCGTATGCGAATATCATTCTCTGTGCTGGCGTGACGTTCTGAGGCCGCCATGGAAGCATTACTACAGCTTAAAGGCATCGATAAAGCGTTCCCGGGCGTAAAAGCTCTCTCGGGAGCCGCGTTAAATGTCTATCCAGGTCGTGTGATGGCACTGGTGGGTGAAAACGGCGCGGGTAAATCCACCATGATGAAAGTGCTGACCGGTATCTATACCCGTGATGCTGGTACGCTTTTATGGCTGGGGAAAGAGACTACTTTTACCGGGCCGAAATCCTCCCAGGAAGCCGGGATTGGGATTATCCACCAGGAACTGAACCTGATCCCGCAGTTGACCATCGCAGAAAACATTTTCCTCGGTCGTGAGTTTGTTAATCGCTTTGGCAAAATTGACTGGAAAACCATGTATGCCGAAGCGGATAAACTCTTAGCCAAACTTAACCTGCGCTTTAAAAGCGACAAGCTGGTGGGCGATCTTTCTATTGGCGACCAGCAGATGGTGGAAATTGCCAAAGTGCTGAGCTTTGAGTCGAAAGTCATCATTATGGATGAACCGACCGATGCGCTGACCGATACCGAAACTGAATCCCTGTTCCGCGTTATCCGCGAACTGAAATCGCAGGGGCGCGGCATTGTCTATATTTCCCACCGCATGAAAGAAATCTTCGAGATTTGTGATGACGTTACGGTTTTTCGTGACGGGCAATTTATTGCCGAGCGCGAAGTGGCATCACTGACTGAAGATTCGCTGATTGAGATGATGGTGGGGCGTAAGCTGGAAGATCAGTATCCACACCTGGACAAAGCGCCAGGGGACGTCTTACTGAAAGTCGATAATCTCTGCGGACCCGGCGTTAACGATGTCTCTTTTACTTTACGCAAAGGCGAAATTCTTGGCGTCTCTGGTTTGATGGGCGCAGGCCGTACCGAACTGATGAAAGTGCTCTACGGTGCCCTGCCGCGCACAAGCGGTTACGTCACCCTGGATGGGCATGAGGTCGTTACCCGCTCGCCGCAGGATGGCCTGGCGAATGGCATTGTGTATATCTCTGAAGACCGTAAACGCGACGGTTTAGTGCTGGGCATGTCAGTAAAAGAGAACATGTCACTGACCGCGCTACGCTACTTCAGTCGCACTGGTGGTAGCCTGAAACATACGGATGAGCAGCAGGCGGTCAGTGATTTTATCCGTCTGTTCAACGTGAAAACGCCGTCGATGGAACAGGCAATAGGTCTGCTCTCCGGTGGCAATCAGCAAAAAGTGGCGATTGCCCGTGGTCTGATGACTCGCCCTAAAGTGTTGATCCTTGATGAGCCTACCCGTGGCGTAGATGTCGGCGCGAAAAAAGAGATCTATCAACTGATTAACCAGTTCAAAGCCGATGGCTTGAGCATCATTCTGGTGTCATCGGAGATGCCAGAAGTGTTAGGCATGAGTGATCGCATCATCGTCATGCATGAAGGGCATCTCAGCGGGGAATTTACTCGTGAGCAGGCCACTCAGGAAGTGTTAATGGCTGCCGCTGTGGGCAAGCTTAATCGCGTGAATCAGGAGTAAAAAAATGACAACCCAGACTGTCTCTGGTCGCCGTTATTTCACGAAAGCGTGGCTGATGGAGCAGAAATCGCTTATCGCTCTGCTGGTGCTGATCGCGATTGTCTCGACGTTAAGCCCGAACTTTTTCACCATCAATAACTTATTCAATATTCTCCAGCAAACCTCGGTGAACGCCATTATGGCGGTCGGGATGACGCTGGTTATTCTGACGTCAGGCATCGACCTGTCGGTAGGTTCTCTGTTGGCGCTGACCGGCGCAGTTGCTGCATCTATCGTCGGCATTGAAGTCAACGCGCTGGTGGCTGTCGCAGCCGCTCTCGCGTTAGGTGCGGCAATTGGCGCGGTAACCGGGGTGATTGTGGCGAAAGGTCGCGTCCAGGCGTTCATCGCTACGCTGGTTATGATGCTTTTACTGCGCGGCGTGACCATGGTTTACACCAACGGTAGCCCGGTGAATACCGGCTTTACTGAGAACGCCGATCTGTTCGGCTGGTTTGGTATTGGTCGTCCGCTGGGAGTACCTACGCCTGTCTGGATCATGGGGATTGTTTTCCTCGCGGCCTGGTACATGCTGCATCACACGCGTCTGGGACGTTACATCTACGCGCTGGGCGGCAACGAAGCGGCAACGCGTCTTTCTGGTATCAACGTCAATAAAATCAAAATCATCGTCTATTCTCTTTGTGGTCTGCTGGCATCGCTGGCCGGGATCATTGAAGTGGCGCGCCTCTCCTCCGCGCAACCCACGGCGGGTACTGGCTATGAGCTGGATGCTATTGCTGCGGTGGTTCTGGGCGGTACGAGCCTGGCGGGCGGAAAAGGTCGCATTGTTGGGACGTTGATCGGCGCATTAATTCTTGGCTTCCTTAATAATGGTTTGAATTTGTTAGGTGTTTCCTCCTATTACCAGATGATCGTCAAAGCGGTGGTGATTTTGCTGGCGGTGCTGGTAGACAACAAAAAGCAGTAATAACGACTACAGGACATCTTGAATATGAACATGAAAAAACTGGCTACCCTGGTTTCCGCTGTTGCGTTAAGCGCCACCGTCAGTGCGAATGCGATGGCAAAAGACACCATTGCGCTGGTGGTTTCCACGCTCAATAACCCGTTCTTTGTTTCGCTGAAAGATGGTGCGCAGAAAGAGGCGGATAAACTCGGTTATAACCTGGTGGTGCTGGACTCCCAGAACAACCCGGCGAAAGAGCTGGCGAACGTGCAGGACTTAACCGTTCGCGGCACCAAAATTCTGCTGATTAACCCGACGGACTCCGACGCAGTAGGTAATGCTGTGAAGATGGCTAACCAGGCGAACATTCCGGTTATCACTCTTGACCGCCAGGCAACGAAAGGTGAAGTGGTGAGCCACATTGCTTCAGATAACGTACTGGGTGGAAAAATTGCCGGTGATTACATCGCGAAGAAAGCTGGCGAAGGTGCAAAAGTTATCGAACTGCAAGGCATTGCCGGTACATCCGCTGCACGTGAACGTGGTGAAGGTTTCCAGCAGGCCGTTGCTGCTCACAAGTTTAACGTCCTCGCCAGCCAGCCGGCAGACTTCGATCGCACCAAAGGTTTGAACGTCATGCAGAACCTGCTGACCGCTCACCCGGATGTGCAGGCGGTGTTCGCGCAGAATGATGAAATGGCGCTGGGCGCGCTGCGCGCACTGCAAACTGCTGGTAAATCGGATGTGATGGTCGTCGGATTTGACGGTACACCGGATGGCGAAAAAGCGGTGAATGATGGCAAACTAGCAGCGACTATCGCTCAGCTACCCGATCAGATCGGCGCGAAAGGCGTCGAAACCGCCGATAAAGTGCTGAAAGGCGAGAAAGTTCAGGCTAAGTATCCGGTTGATCTGAAACTGGTTGTTAAGCAGTAGTTTTAATCAGGTCGTATGACCTGATGGTGACATAAATACGTCATCGACAGATGAACGTGTAATATAAAGAAAAGCAGGGCACGCGCCACCCTAACACGGTGGCGCATTTTATGGACATCCCGAATATGCAAAACGCAGGCAGCCTCGTTGTTCTTGGCAGCATTAATGCTGACCACATTCTTAATCTTCAATCTTTTCCAACTCCAGGCGAAACCGTAACCGGTAACCACTATCAGGTTGCATTTGGCGGTAAAGGCGCGAATCAGGCTGTGGCTGCAGGGCGTAGCGGTGCGAATATCGCGTTTATTGCCTGCACGGGGAATGACAGTATTGGTGAGAGTGTTCGCCAGCAGCTCGCCACCGATAACATCGATATTTCTCCGGTCAGCGTGATCAAAGGCGAATCAACAGGCGTGGCGCTGATTTTTGTTAATGGCGAAGGTGAGAATGTCATTGGTATTCATGCCGGCGCTAACGCTGCCCTTTCCCCGGCGCTGGTGGAAGCGCAACGTGAGCGTATTGCCAACGCGTCAGCATTATTAATGCAGCTGGAATCACCACTCGAAAGTGTGATGGCAGCGGCGAAAATCGCCCATCAAAATAAGACTATCGTTGCGCTTAACCCGGCTCCGGCTCGCGAATTACCTGATGAATTGCTGGCGCTGGTAGACATTATTACGCCAAACGAAACGGAAGCAGAAAAGCTCACCGGTATTCGTGTTGAAAATGATGAAGATGCGGCGAAGGCTGCGCAGGTACTGCATGAGAAAGGTATCCGTACCGTGCTGATTACCTTAGGGAGTCGTGGCGTGTGGGCTAGCGTGAATGGAGAAGGTCAGCGCGTTCCTGGATTCCGGGTTCAGGCTGTCGATACCATTGCTGCCGGAGATACTTTTAACGGCGCGTTAATCACGGCGTTGCTGGAAGAAAAACCATTGCCTGAGGCGATTCGTTTTGCCCATGCTGCCGCTGCGATTGCCGTAACGCGCAAAGGCGCACAACCGTCAGTACCGTGGCGTGAAGAGATCGAAGCATTTTTAGACAGGCAGAGGTGACGCTTGGCCACAATGAAAGATGTTGCCCGCCTGGCGGGCGTTTCTACCTCAACAGTTTCTCACGTCATCAATAAAGATCGCTTCGTCAGTGAAGCGATTACCGCCAAAGTTGAAGCGGCGATTAAAGAACTCAATTACGCGCCATCAGCTCTGGCGCGTAGCCTCAAGCTCAATCAAACACATACCATTGGCATGTTGATCACTGCCAGTACCAATCCTTTCTATTCTGAACTGGTGCGTGGCGTTGAACGTAGTTGTTTCGAGCGCGGTTATAGTCTTGTTCTGTGTAATACCGAAGGCGATGAGCAGCGAATGAATCGCAATCTGGAAACGCTGATGCAAAAGCGTGTCGATGGTTTGCTATTACTCTGTACTGAAACACACCAGCCTTCGCGTGAAATAATGCAACGTTATCCAACAATCCCTACTGTGATGATGGACTGGGCGCCGTTCGATGGCGACAGCGATCTTATTCAGGATAACTCGTTGCTGGGCGGTGATTTAGCGACGCAATATCTGATCGACAAAGGTTATACCCGAATTGCCTGTATTACCGGCCCGTTGGATAAAACGCCTGCACGTTTGCGGCTGGAAGGTTATCGGGCGGCAATGAAGCGTGCTGGCCTTGACGTTCCAGATGGTTATGAAGTCACTGGCGATTTTGAATTTAACGGTGGGTTTGACGCGATGCAGCAGTTGTTATCGCATCCGCTACGCCCACAGGCAGTGTTTACTGGAAATGACGCTATGGCAGTTGGCGTTTACCAGGCTCTATATCAGGCTGGCTTATATGTCCCGCAGGATATCGCGGTGATTGGCTATGACGATATTGAACTGGCAAGCTTTATGACGCCACCGCTTACTACAATTCATCAACCAAAAGATGAACTGGGGGAGCTGGCGATTGATGTACTCATCCACCGGATGGCACAGCCAAATCTACAGCAACAACGACTACAACTTACGCCGATTCTGATGGAGCGCGGCTCGGCTTAGATTTGCGCTTTCTTTTAATCAAATTATTACCATCAGTTGCTTTCCGAAGCATGAACACTGCTACTGAAGCAACAGTAATAATTCCCCTGAATAAGAATTGCCACCGTCAGCGTATGACTGATGATGGCAGTAGTTGCGGATAAGGTGGTATTCAGGATGGTGAGATTTAGTGTCTGTATAAAGATGACCCTTGCCGCAATGCACGGCAAACCCGCCATACTGTATTCAGCGCCCCGTTTGTTATGTTACTTATCAGGGGAGCGTAGCAGCGCCTGACAAGCTTTAAATGCAGCGTCGCCATCACTTTGGATTATTGCATCGACAATAGCCTGGTGTAGATCCAGCTTTATCACGGTGTCGCTGGTTATTGACGTAAAGTAAGTGTGATAAACCGAATGAAATAGAGAAGCGAAAGATGTCAAAAATGGATTGGCGCTCATTTCATAAATATGTTCATGCCAGGCCATATCGACCTCAATCCAACGCTCCCGGCGGAAATGCTCTTTTAACGCCACCATTTCGGCCATTAATGTATTGAGATGCGCCTTCTGTTCTGCGGTGCCTACCGTTGCTGCCAATAAGCAGGCTTGCGGCTCCAGACAGATACGCATAACCAGAAAATGATCAATAACTTGATGAAAGTTCTCTTCAGTCATCCACCAGGTGAGTAACTCTTGATCAAGAAAATTCCAGTTGGATTGTGGCATGACACGCGTACCAATTCGTGGTCGTGGCAAAACCATTCCTTTTGCCGTTAGCGTCTTGACCGCTTCGCGTACCGCAGTACGGCTCACTCCAAATTGCTCACCCAGCTCAATTTCACCAGGCAGAATGGTGCCAGGTGCGTATTCACCTTTTAAGATCCGTTGCGCTAGCTTCTCAGCCAGAACATACGAAAGGTTTTTCTGTGCAGCTAACTGTTGTGCGCTTAATGGCATACTCATCTTCCTTATTCTTTTTTTCCTCCTTAGTATGCCACCAGGAAGTGTGATTGCGGTTGCAAAAACGGCAAATTGCTTGTTTTATGGCACACCAACAGGTGTTTTGATGAAAAAACGCGCATTCGGAAAATTATTTTAAATTTCCTCTTGTCAGCTCAGAATAACTCCCTATAATGCGCCACCACTGACACGGAACAACGGCAGACAAGCCGCCGGGTCAGCGGGGTTCTCCTGAGAATTCTGGCAGAGAAAAGCAAAAATAAATGCTTGACTCTGAAAGAGGAAAGCGTAATATACGCCACCTCGCGACAGTGAGCTGAAA